>NZ_JBEONQ010000003.1:0-180088 GCF_040544445.1 Undibacterium sp. GrIS 1.8
CACGTCGGAACCCATATGAGAATCCGAGAAACTCCTCTTCGTAAATCGCGCTCAGGACTTTTACTACCGCCTGTTGCACGACCTTGTCTTCCAGCGTGGCGATTCCCAGGGGGGTGGACGCAACTTGCCATCCGCTTTGAGAATCGTTACGCGTCGCGAGGCTTGTGCGCGATAGGCTCCGGAATGTATTTCCCGATGCAGTTCGTGCACTCGCGTATAAAGCGTCGTCTCGTATTCCCGCCACATCACACCATCTACACCTGCCGCCGCATTTCGCTTCAGATCGTAGAAACTCTCAACCAATAGCGACGTCGTTATGTGATGGAGCAATGTGGTGAATTTCATCCGCTTATCTTTCTTAGCGGCCACCCGTATGCGCTCAAGACCCGTCAACGCTGTTTCCCGGCACTGAGTCCGGTCAGCGGGAATCTCTTGCGCACTCCCCTTGGCTACGCCCCTTTCCTCCACATCCTCCGCAGGTTTCCCTTTGTTCGACACACTAGGGTGGAAACTTTTGGACGCTGTTTCCACCCCTAATCTGGTAAGTATTGCACGCTGTTTGACAGTCCGACCACATCGCCTTTGTGCAGGATGCGCAGATCGGCCACGGTATCGCCGCACACCAATCCGTTTTTGCAGACAAAGCGGAACATGCCCGCCAGCATTTGATAGCTGCTCGTGCCATCGTGTGAGTTCAGCAAAATGATTTCGTTGGCTTCCGCGCCGTTGATCTGGTCGGCATGGCGCAGCCGCACCATGTGCTTGGTGTGCTCGCGCTTGCCTTCATCGCGCACACGGGTCTGGCACACCATGAAGGGCTGAAACCCTTCCTTGCGCAGTTCGGACAGCACTGCGCCGGTCGGGATGTAGGCGTAGCGGTCGGAGCGGCTGGCGTGCTTGTCCTCGGCGAAAATGGACGGGGCTACGGTGCGAATCTGGTCATCCGATAACGGGTAATCGGCGCGCAGGACGGGGGAGCGGGATGCGAAGCGGGTTGCGAGTTGCATGGTCTTTCTCCAAAAAAATTGCTGCTGTGGTTTCAAAGCTGACCGGATTCCAAGATTCGGAGCCCGTTGTGGCTTCGGTTGGTTCGGCGCAGAGACCTGGGCCGGTCCCTGTTTGCCGCCGTCTTTCCTGAGTTCATCGCCCGCGAAAAACCGGGTCTGCGAGGGATTGGCCGTCAAGGAAGAAGCGCAGGGTTGGTGCGGCCCACAGCGCAGCGAGGACTCGGCCCTGCGCGCCTTGACGGCCAGGCACCGCAGGCTAAGGTCGCGGGAGAAAGCGATGAACTTGGGGAAAGACGAACAGCGGTCGATGGGCCAGGGGATGCGCTGAAACCAACGCCGCGCGGCGAGCGCCCCTGCGTGCAGCAAGCACGCCAGACTGGAAGTGGGCAAAGCGCGTGGTGCGCAATCGACGTTGTGTGCTGGCCGATCAGGCGCAGCCTGTTCGGCGGTCCTGTGGGGCGCCAAGCCTGCGCGGCGGGGTGGGCGTCAGCCGACCCCTGGAGGCAAGCGCAGCGCGCAGCCTTTACTGGATGTCAAGGACGCAGCAAAAAGGGGGCAATGCCCCCTGGGGCTACAACAGCCCGCGTTCGGCAAAACTCAGGATGTCGCCACCGGCGACGATCAGGTGATCCAGCACTCGCACGTCCACCAGCGCCAGTGCCGACTTCAGCGCCTGTGTGAGCGTCTCGTCGGCGCGCGACGGTTGGGTTGAACCGCTCGGATGGTTATGCACCAGCAATAACGCAGCGCTGTTTCTGGCCAGGGACTCCTTGACCACCTCGCGCGGATACACCGATGTCTGGCTCACCGTGCCGCGAAACATCTCGACGTATTCGATGACACGGTTCTGTGCATCCAGATGGATAACGGCGAACACCTCGTGCTCCAGCGCGCCCAGCTTCACCCGCAGGAAGTCGCGCACCACCTGCGGCGAGTTCAGGACTTCGCAGTCGCGCATTTGTCCTGCGAGTACACGCTGCGCAGCCTGCAACACCTCGTCGGCATTGGCTGGACGGTAGTCGCCTGTGACATCGCGAACGAGAAGGGAAGAATCGAGAGAATGAGTAAGTTGCGACATGATCGTGCTCCAGTCCGAATCGGGCGGAATTGCCTGGAACCGGAGGAACACGCCGCAGCGCAAGCAGTCAGGGGTCGCAGACGGCAGCATGGACGCCAGCGTGCAGGGCACGCGCAGCCCTTGACGGCGAGAACGGCGTGGTACATTGAAGGGAACAGCAAGACCACCCCCACACACTCCACCGCCTTACGGCAAGCGGCGCGCGCAGGCCCAAAGGGCCGGAGGCGTCAGGGATCAATGCCGAATGGCCGTGACTCGGCACGAGGCGCGGGGCAACGCCCGCGAGCCCGACGGCGGCAACGCCGGGACGCCCGGCATCGCTCAACAAAATTCACTGCACAATAAATATTGCTGTTTTGTCGAATATCGATAGGGAAAAATTAAAACGGCAAATCGTCGTCGGGTGCCATGATCGTTATCGGTGCAGTCGCGTGTTTCGTTCTGGCTTCGATTGATTTGATGAAGCGGATCGAACTGGCAACGTGGTTGAAGATGAGCAGGCTTTCCTCGTAGTTGAGGATCGGGTTGTCATGGGCCAGGCTCTTGTTGTTGCGAACGTCACTGAAGGCTTCGAGCACAGAAATGCTGGACTTCAGGATGCGCTCGGTCATCAACGATTCAAGGTGACCAGCTTCGCGCAGGCGCTTCACATACTCGCCGAAAATGCTGTGCAAAGCTTTGTCGCGGTTGACTTCAACACCGCGCTGTTCGCACAGCGTGCGCACGTATTTGATGACGAACGTGTGCAACCGATCCAGCGCCGTTTCGGGCTGGTTTTTCTCGATGGCTTCGCGCACATGTTGAGCAACCGTTTCAAAGTCGCGTTCGTCGACCGTGGCGGTCAGTGCATCCAGCTCGGCGACGGGTGTGTCGCGCATCATGCGGCTGGCGATTTTCCAGCAATCGTCGGTCAGTTCGGTCAATCCTGGCTCGTCGCCCAAACAGTTCTCAGCCTGACCGTACAAGATCAGCGCCTGGATCACTTTGCCGACCAGATGGTTGCCTTCGACCGCCCAGAATCCGCGCATACGGTTGGCTTTGGAGGTGCCACGCTCGCGGTAGACAGCGGCATCAATGTCACGGCGCGTGTGTTCCTCGAAGAATTCGCTGAATGTGCGGTCCGAAAAATCGAGCACGTAGCCGCCGCTCATGCGGAGCAACCGTTCCAGTTTGCGGCGTTCTATAGAGGACAAATCGGCCATGGGATTTCTGCTTGGAATAGGTGTTGTGCACAGCGGAAGCGGTGTCTCGCCGTGGACTAAATCCCGACGCGCAGTCGTTTGGCGCGTTCTTTGAAAGCGCGTTCGCCACCTTCCAAGATATCGCAAACATGCTGTCGAATACGCGAGTTCTCTAGGCTCCCACTCTCATAGGTGATGAGAGGCAACTGGCCAGGCCGATGCGGCCCGCATGTGGCGACGATCACCTGATCAGCATCGGTGTTCACCACCAGATTGGCGTTGTGCGTCACGATGATGATCTGACGCCGTTTCTTGGCGTCCCGGAAGCGATACACCAGTTCTTGGAAGATCGATTGGGGGTCCAGGTTCTCTTCGGGTTGATCGATAATCAACGGTCGGTCATCTTCCTCGTCGATGGCGAGGTACAGTAGCAACAGCACGATGCCGCGCGTTCCGGGTGACAACTGTTGAATGTTCGCACCGTCGTATTGGAGACCGTACCCCACGGTGATATGGTCAGTGCTGTACAGCCAGTCTGAGACGCTACGCGCCCAAGCACGAAAGTCCGTGCCCTCGGGCATGTGGGTCCTGAGCGCGGCTTCGTTTGCCTTGACGAATTCGAATAGCGCGGTGGCGGCTTGTGCCGCATTACCAGTGGCCCATGCAGGTCGAAGTCCATCGCGCGCGGATCGCAGTAGCTCACCGCGTCCCTTGAAAGGTCCGTTGGTGCGTAAGTCCAGCAGCGCTTCGCCCGCGAGAGCCCACTGATCGAGATCAACAAGGCGCTGCACTGAAAACGCCAGCTTCGAGAGTGAGCCGGCAGATTGGTTGATACGCTCCTTGATGGGTGCATACAAAGCCGTCAGCTCTTCTTCCTCTTCGAGGATTGCCTCGAAGATTCCGGCGTAGGCCACGCGGCGCGCGTCAACCAGAGTACGGATACGCTCGTCGGCGCCTTGAACGCGCTCGATCTGCTGAAGAACCTTGGTCAGAGCGCCATCGGCCTTCGTGATTTTGTCCGACAGGGCGGTGAATCGTTTCGCATTCTGCGCATCGACGCCGACCAAGGTTCGCAGTCGCGTCAACTCCCGCTCCAGCAGCGATAGCGTCTGGTTGGAAAGATTGGCATCCTGCGGAATCAGCGCGATGGTTGAATCAGGACTCTGTGAAACCGGAGGATCGGTCTTCGCTGGCCCCTGCAATGTTTCGATCAGCAGTTGGGCTTGCTTAATACGTTCCGTCAACAACGAATCGACCGCACCGACATAGTCGACCTTGAACGCCTCCCAATCGGTGGCGTTTAACCCAGTCTCGTCGCGTTCTTCCTTCAAGTCGGCCAGCATGGCCGGCGCTTGCCGAGAACGGAAGTCGAGCACGTCGGTCTGCAAATGCAGCAAGGCCTGGTTCCGCCGTTTGGCGTGTTCGACCTGCTGACGCTTTTCATCGGCGGCGAGTGAGACCTGTTCGTGGCGCGCGGCGCGTTCCTCGTTGCCCTTGGCGATCAGCGATTTGCGGTCGTTCTTATCTTTCTCGATAGCACGCTTTTTCTCGTCGCGGTCTTTCTCCAACGCTTTGAGCCCGTCCTTTTTGACACGCTCTTCAGTGAGATCGGCGGACGCCCTGGTCAGGGTCTGTTGCTGCCGCTCACGCTTCTGCCGCGAGCCTTCGAGACGGATGTCCAGCAAATCCTTGAATGAATCGGTGCCGAGCCGGTCGGTGAGCGCGTGGGCATTGAAGATCACGCGCTCGATTTCTTTGACCAAAGCACCATCCAGGCCTTCCGCCGAGCAGAGTTGATCGACGAATTGTTGCGACAGGTACTGGACATAAGGGGTGTCCAACAGGTCTTCCATGTCGGCCTGGGTGAGGCGATTGCCGGTTTTTTCACCGGACGCCCAGTGCAGCTCGGCCGCGCTGTCGCCCAAGTGGTCCTTTGCGCGAAGAATGAACGACCGCTCGTTGAGATGTGGGGAGAGCGCCAGACCGCCCGCAGCGATCAGGTCGGCCAGCGCGGTCTTGCCGGACCCTCGTGCGCCGATGACGGCAACCAGGCCCGCGTTCAATTCAATGGTGCCTTGAGAAATCCAAGGCGCGTTGGTGACGGACACGGTATTGATTGTGTGGCCCGCCAGGGCACCGCGCGGTGGTATACCGCCAATCGAAACACGTTCCTCGGGCTCGATGCAAACCTGGCGCAAAGACTCGAACGATAGATCGCCCTTGATCCAACAGAAGCGACTTGCATCTGGCTGTCCAACTTTCGAGGCTGTATGCGCATCTGAACCATGCAAGCAAGGTTTGAGGCCGTTGTACTGGCTTTCCAGTTCAGCGACGGATGCGTTACCTTTGCCGAGCCAGAAATTGATCTGTTGCGGCGTGGCACTAAAGACGATGTTCGCGATACCTTCAACGTGCTTGCGTGAAGCGGCGAACGAAGCGGATGCGTCACGTAATCCGGAAGTTCCATCCTTCTCGCCGCCAGCTACGGCGATCAACGCGTTTTTCTTGACCCAATTGTTCTTTGCCCATGCCTCGGTGAGTTGATCGAGCTTAACCTTGAACTGGTTTGCTCCCTCCGAGCGTGCCGCTTCGTCATCCGTCAAACTTGGTTGGTGGGCACGCCCCAGGCGGATGAGGTCGCTGCGCTGGCAGCGGTACGGCCCGCCTTGGTAAGAGAAATCGAGTTCGAGCAAGAAGCGCTTGATCTGTTCGACGTGATCCGAATCTTCCGGAGAAAAGAGCAGGTGAATGTTGACCGCAGACGCCTTGGAGGTCTCGATGCTCAGTCGCAATTCGACGTTGGGAAAGATCAGTCCGACATTGGCGAGACGCCCTTGGCGTTGTTGCTCGACAACCTGCTCGTAGCGTTCAATGCCGAAGTAGTCGGTAATACCCAATGCTCGGATGGGCGGGTCCGACGCTTCGATCGCACCGAGAAAGGATTCCCAAGGATCTGTCCCCGTGTATTGATTATTGAGAGCGGTGCCAGGTGTATGGATGTGAGGGTCCCAACGATGCCATATTGAGCCTCGCTTGTTTTGCGTATCGATTGCTCCAGCCATACGATCCCCTTTGGTGCTCTCCGTCCAGGCAGAGTGCCCGGCAGAGATTTTTATCTCATGTCAATTGAATTTCATTGTGGTGGTTGTTTTGCATTGGCCCTCTGCTGGATCGCTTGGCATCGCGCCATCAAAGCTTCGAATGGCTCGGCGTCATCGAGGAATAAGCCGTCATCGACCATGTGTTGATAGTCGGTAGCCAATTTGGCCAACGCGCCGTCATCCGGTACAAGCTGGAGCCCACCTTCGACCGCTGCGTGATAATCGATGGCGTCGCCGTGCGTGTTCTTTTCTGCAAAGAACACGCTCTTGTGGTCGGCAACGGCGCGTGCAAGAGCTTTGTCCGCGATGGCTGCGGCGGCGAAGCCGGCAGCATCCAGTCTCGTCACGTCGTGCCAGTGGCGCGCGAAGCGGTCGCCACCGCGAAACTCGCCCTGCGCGCAGAAAACGTGTATCGCGGTGGCCTTCTCCCAAAACGTGCGCTCGGCGCGCATCACCTGTGGTATCGCGCTGGGAAACTCTACCCCTTGCAAATATGCGGCCGCATCGCATCGGATAGCGCGTGCTTCGCTGGGCTCACCGGTTGAGCGGGCACCGAACTCCAACATGACGGCAGGCGCGACATAGCCGGTGCCGGTGGCCAGCGGCGCGTAGTCAATGAACACTTTGTCGTCCTCGGCCCGCACGGTTGCCGGTAGGTCATCTTGTTCAAGATCGCGCTTGAGACGTGGCACGATCTCGGCGCCGACCCAGTCCGACAGACGCGCACGAATCTCCTTGCTCCATTTCTTCTCCTGGCTCTTGCTGGTTGGCAGTGGCGCATCCGCGTCACCCACCAGATCGGCGGCGATGGCGCGGATGTCGTAAGTCAGATCCACGTCTTCGGAGAAGCGCCGGATGACGCCATAGGCCTTCGACAAGGACGTGCCACCCTTGAATACCAAGTGGTCAGCGTAAGGGCCGGCAAAGAGGTGCCGCAGCGACCAGACTACCCAGATGTCTTTTTCCAGCAGATGGGGCAGCAGGCCCGATGTGTTCGCTGCGAGGTCGAGCGCCTCCAGGCGTTCGGCGGTGGATAGCTGGAAGAATTCAGCCATAGGCCACCAGGGCGCTGATTTCTTGGGCCATCCATGTCGGCAGGCGCGACCGCGCCGAAGCGACTTCTTTTAGTTCGGACGGTGGCAGTTTGGCGCGCAGCTTCTGGATCGCTTCCCCAGCTTTTTCCGGGCCTAGCCAAGCCAGTGCCCGCACCACCTCGCCCGCAGCTCGCCCAGGAAAAATCAGTTGCCAAATTGGCGCGTGTCGGAACTCAATCATCTGAGCGCCCAATTTCAGGCGGCGGCTGGGGCCGGACGTGAGATAGACCGCTCGCATCGGGACCTGCGTGGTCAAACCCAGCGCGTTGGCGGCGGCGGCACCGTGCGACACGATGGTTTCCCCACGCTGGTTTGCCAAGCCTTCGACCATCTTGACGGCCGACGGCGCGCGGGTGCCGAAGCGGCTTTCGACGGGCAGGACATAGATGCCGCGACCGGCGCGCAATAGGGTGCCGCGCTGCACCAAACGGGACAATACTTGATCCACGGCTGCGCGACTACCCAGGTGCAATAGTTCTTTGGCGACCAAAGGCGTACCCTCCGGCGCTCCGGTGGCGTGTTCCAAGATTTGTTTGGCGAGGGTCTGCATGGCGATATCTCCTGACTGGAAGAAGTATGAGGCTATTTCTGACACTTTTCAAGTCCCAAAGCTCGGGAAGGTAAAGTCGGACGAAGGATTGCGCCGCCTTCCAGTGCTCACCGCTTGTTCGAAATCAGGGAAATGTTGTATTTTGGAATCATTAGCCCAGCCTCACGGCATTGAGCTCTTCGGGAGTCACATTAAGCTGGAGCCGCCAACGTGAGAAAAATGCCCCCTCGGTGGGGAGCAGTGGATCAAGGCGCTGGTACGTTGCTGTCAGCATGCCGCGCAATGATTCCAGCGTCGACGCATCGGCCAGGCCATAGTGTTCCAGCAGATAGCCGAGGCGGCGCACGACGGCGCCGATGCCGAGGCGTCGCGCGTAATCCACCAGCCGCTCGACTTGCAGTACGTCCCGCTTCATCCACAAGCCCTTGGCGACTTCGGTAATGCCGCCGACAAATGCCGGGTGTCGGAGCCCGTCAACGATCGTGCGCTCCATGTCGCTGATCATCACGAAGCGTTCCTTGTCGATCCAGTGCTTAATGACCCCGAATTCTTGTTCCTCAGTGATGTGGATAAACCGAAAGTCATAGCCGCCGACCGTCTGCGGACGCACGCGCCGCGTACATGACACGTACACAGTGAAGTTCGGCTGCGTCACCATGCGGTGCAGTTCAAGCGCTGTGCCGTGCGACAGGAAGTAGGGCGCGGCACCGGCGAGTTCACGCGCGATCAGGTACGGGCTGTCGATGTGCTCAGTGGCCCGGCCGAGTTCGAAGGGGACGAGGTTGTACAAACCGGGCTTCAGTCGCGTCACCAAGCCTCGCTGTTTAGCCTTGTGCACGAGATTTCGGGCCGCCGCAGCCGACAGGCCGGTGATCGAACCCACATCCGCCAAAGTGAACGTAGACCGGCGCAGTTCATTCAGCTCAATGAGGAGTTGCGCTGCCCGTGGGCCTAGCGTCTTTGTTTGCAAGTGATATTTTGTGCTCAATTTGCGCCTCTAAAAGAAACGGAATGCGCAATAAATATAACATTTACGATATCTGGCGGCAAGCTTGTCTCCCCACGGGAAACGAATTCAGCGTAAAATGTAACGATAAAAATTCAATGGCGAAAGTCGCCATGGGACGCACCAAGAGTGAGTTGTTGGTGCAGGCGTGCCGTTGACCTTGGATTTCATGGTTTGGAACACTCTCGATGTATAGCGTTTGGTCATGAGAAATCGTTGCTTTATACTTGTTCCTTGAGAGGAAAAACGTAGGACGCAGTGGCTTCGATGGGCTTCCAGACCCCCTCGATAGTTGATGATTGATGTGGAAGAGTAGTCGCCGCACAAACCGAGTGCATCTCCCGCGCCAGTCAAAGCGTTTGTTTTTTGACGGTAAATATGACGGTAAATTAGATGTCCCATACAGAGAACGCCTGTATTCATGCGGGTTTGCAGGCCTTGGAAACAATTGAGTGGGAGTGACGGGTGATGGAAATATCTATATAAATCAATTGCTTACGTTTTATTGAAGATGATCCTAAATGCGACATCAATAGAAGCATAAGTTATTGAAAAATAACAAAAATTTTATTTTGACGGCCTGAATTTTTGAAGATACAGAGGGCGTTTTTTGACGGTAAATCTGCCGGTGAAATTTGGCGTTGTTCGTTGATGCGATTTTTTACCGTCAGGCGGCAAGTGAAAACGATCCCTCGCCGGCCTCAATTAGCCTGCGGTTCGTTTGTATCCATCATCGTAAAGCGAGCCGCGCATGTCAAAGACCGAAGCCGAACTCATCCAGTTACGTGCTGAGAATAATGCGCTGAAGGCCCTGCTTGCACAGCACGGCATCGCGGTGCCGCAACCATCAAATTCCGACATTGGCCCCGTTGGCGATTCCGCGCTGCAACCCAATGCCAATGAGTTGTCACCCAATGCGAAGGTCAAGATCTTCCGACGACTCTTTCGCGGGAGGGAGGATATCTATCCAGTTCGCTGGATAAGCAAGACGACGGGAAAGTCTGGGTATTCGCCCCTCTGCGCCAACAAATGGCGAGCCGGCATTTGCAAATTGCCGACCATAAAATGTAGTGAGTGCAGTCATAGCCTATATGCGCCCGTCACCGACACCATCATTCGCCAGCATCTCAGAGGCGAGATCACCGCCGGCGTGTATCCACTGCTGGTCGATAACCGATGCTATTTTCTCGCCATTGATTTTGATGAAGCGGATTGGCGCGAAGATGCCCGTGCGGTACTGCAAACCTGCCTTGAAAATGATCTCCCGGCTGCATTGGAAATCTCGCGCTCTGGCTCGGGAGCGCATCTTTGGCTTTTCTTTGCAAACGCGACGCCGGCAAGGGATGTGCGGCGCTTGGGTGCGGCGCTGATCAGCGCAACCTGCGCCCGCACTCGTCAATTGGCCCTTAAATCATATGACCGTCTGTTCCCGAATCAGGACACCATGCCGAAAGGCGGATTTGGCAACCTGATCGCCTTGCCGTTACAAAAGGAACCCCGTGACCTTGGACGCAGCGTCTTTGTCGACGCGAACTTGCAGCAGCTCCCCGACCAGTGGGCGTTCCTAGAAAACATCAAGCCCCTTCCGCAAAGCCGTATCGAAACGGCGTTGTCCAAACTGGTCGGGGACCGCCATCCGCTCGACATCGCTTATGCCGACGTGCCGGAAGAGAACGCTGACGCCCCATGGGTACGACCGGCCAAGTCTGATGTCAAACTCAACGGCATCATGCCAAAAGCGGTAAAGGCGACAATCGCCGCCCAATTGTTCATCGAGAAAGCAGGCCTGCCGCAACCCTTGATGAATCGTCTAATCCGGATTGCGGCGTTCCAAAATCCGGACTTCTACAAACTTCAGGCCACGCTCAGGTCCACATGGAATACCCCCCGGATCATCAGCCGCGCAGAAAACCACGAAAAATTTTTGTCGTTGCCGCGAGGTTGCCTGAGCGATGTCGAGGCATTGCTTGCCGCAAATAAAATTGCGCTCCGTCTGGACGACGCACGTTCGATGGGGCAACGCATGAACGCGACGTTCAACGGTGTGCTGCGCCCGGATCAGCAGGAAGCGCTCGACGCTGTCACAAAACATGATTTCGGCATGCTGATCGCACCCACCGCATTTGGAAAGACGGTCACCGCAGCGGCTGTTATCGCCAAGAGAAAGGTCAGTACCTTGGTGATTGTTCACCGCGCCGACCTGATGCGGCAATGGCAGGAGCGGCTTGGCAGTTTCGTCGGACTGGACGAGCAAAAAATTGGCCTGATCGGCGCCGGGAAAAAGAAACCCACCGGCATGCTTGACATTGCGGTCATTCAAAGCCTGGCGCGCCGAGACGATCTTCCCGAACTGTTCAGCCAATACGGACAGGTCATCATTGACGAGGCACATCATTTAACCGCAGAAACTTTCGAAGCGGTCTTGAAGCAAGCCAGCTCACGCTACGTCCTCGGGCTCAGCGCCACCCCTGTTCGCAGTAACGGACACCACCCGATCATCTTCATGCAGTCCGGTCCTGTCAGGCATATCGCCAAGCGCCCGGCACACGTCCCGGATCAGCTAATGGTTCGGATCCGACATCTTCCGACTCCGTCCATTCCGCCGCACGCCAGCATTCAAGAGATCATCCGACTGCTGGCCGAGGACAGCGATAGAAACGTACGCATCGTCACCGACGCGATCAACGCATTGAACAACGGGCGGAAGGTGTTGTTGCTGACCAAGCGGACAGAACACCTTGACCTGTTGTACGCGCATTTGGCGAATGTCGAATACCCTTGCTTCATGCTGCACGGCCGTATGAAGGTAAAGGAACGTCAGGCGATCATCAAGGCCCTGGCGGAGTTGCCGGAGGATGCCCCGCACATACTGTTGGCCAGCGCCCAACTGGTCGGTGAGGGTTTCGATCATGCGCCGTTGGACACGCTTATCCTGACGCTGCCAATTTCATGGACAGGGACGCTGCAGCAATACGCCGGCCGTCTACATCGTGACCATGCAAACAAGAGCGACATCTTGATTTACGACTACGTCGAGCTGGATCATCCGCAACTCTACAGAATGTGGGAAAAGCGACAGCGGGGTTACAGGGCGATGGGTTATCAAGTGGATTCCGATCAACAGCAATTTCGCCTCGGATCCCTATGACTGTTGGACTACGCCGCTGCGCGTCGGGTGGCCGTTCGGAGATTGGCGCTAGGAAATAGTGCACCGGTTCATATGCTGAAGTAGAGGGATGTCCCTGGCTTTGGCGGAGGAAACAGCCATGAACACCTTGCACAGTCAAATGTGTGCCGATATGGTTTTGCGCGGCATGTCGCCGCGAACACCGCAGCACTATAGGGGGCGGCAAAGAGGTGCCGCAGCGACCAGACCACCCAAATGTCTTTTTCCAGCAGATGGGCAGGGAGGCCCGACGTGTTGGCT
Organism: Undibacterium sp. GrIS 1.8; assembly: GCF_040544445.1. NCBI lineage: Bacteria > Pseudomonadati > Pseudomonadota > Betaproteobacteria > Burkholderiales > Oxalobacteraceae > Undibacterium > Undibacterium sp. GrIS 1.8. The sequence goes on from NZ_JBEONQ010000003.1 coordinate 12,445, forward strand.
GCCAAGTCGAGCGCCTCCAGGCATTTGGCGGCGGGAGAGCTGGAAGAACTCAGCCAAGGGTCACCAGGGTGCTGATCTCTTGGGCCATCCATGTCGGCAGTCGCGACCGCGCCGACGCGACTTCTTTCAGTTCGGACGGTGGCAGCTTGGCGCGCAGCTTCTGGATCGCTTCCCCTGCTTTTTCCGGGCCTAGCCAAGCCAGTGCCCGCACTACCTCGCCAGCAGCCCGCCCAGGAAAGATCAGTTGCCACATTGGTGCGTGTCGGAACTCGACCATCTGCGCGCCCAATTTCAAGCGGCGGCTGGGACCGGACGTGAGATAGACCGCTCGCATCGGCACCTGCGTAGTCAGGCCTAGCGCGTTGGCGGCGGCGGCACCGTACGACACGATGGTTTCCCCACGCTGGTTTGCCAAGCCTTCGACCATCTTGACGGCCGACGGTGCGCGGGTGCCGAAGCGGCTTTCGACGGGCAAGACATAGATGCCGCGACCGGCGCGCAATAGGGCGCCGCGCTGCACCAGACGGGACAATACTTGATCCACGGCTGCACGATTGCCTAGGTGCAACAGTTCTTTGGCGACCAAAGGCGTGCCCTCCGGCGCTCCGGCAGCGTGTTCCAAGACTTGTTTGGCGAGGGTCTGCATGGCGATATCTCCTGATTGGAAGAAGTATGAGGTAACTCCTGACACTTTTCAAGTCCTAAAGCTTGGGAGATAAAGTCGGCCAAGGTTGGCTCGGATGTAAACGGGAGTCTACGGTCGCGCGAGGCGGCATCCGCAAGCCGCAGGTGCGGCGATAGACGCGGAAGCTTGCTTGCCTACTTATTTAGCTGCTGATAGGCTCTGTGCCTATTATTTTAATCAAATAGGCCTTATGAGCCTTGCAGGATAGCCATAACTTGCCTATTATGATGGTCGTTAAGTGTATGTAAGCCCAAAATCATGAGCAATTTCGCCATTCCGTTGCATGTTTCCGAGCGTGTCGCCCAGCTAGGCCAGCGCATCCGCGTCGCGCGGATTCGTCGCGGCTGGTCAGTGGTGGACCTTGCCAGTAAAGCAGGGATCAACCGCAATACGCTCACGGCCCTGGAACTTGGCAAGCCCGGCACAGCCATCGGCGTCTGTTTCACCGTGCTGTGGGCGCTCGACCTGGAAAAATCTCTGGACGCTGTGGCCGATCCCGACACCGATGTTCACGGCAAGGCGCTCGAAGCTTCCCGTCGTCCCACCCGCGTGGGCAAGTCACGCAAGAGCGGCAACGAATATGACTTCTGAGCGCGAAGCCTACGTCTACGTCCAGCTCCCCGGCACCCTGAACACAGTGCCGGCGGCGCTGCTGAAAGTACAGACCTTGCCCGACGGCACGCAGATTGGGCGCTTTCGCTATGGCGATCGTTATCTCCAGCGTGCCGAAGCGGTTGCACTTGACCCGTACCGCCTGCCGCTGGATAAAACCGTCCATGAGTTCACCCAACTCAAGGGTATCCCCGGTGCTTTGCGTGATGCGAGCCCAGACGCTTGGGGACGGCGGGTCATCGAGCACAAGCTCGAACGTGCTGCGCGTGATCTACATGAAATCGACTATCTGCTGCATGGCCCGCAGGATGGCGCTGGCTATCTGAGCTTCGGCCTCAAGGCCGAACCACCCGCTCCCAAGCGGCAGTACAACCGCACCCATCAGCTCGCCGAACTGGTTGCTGCTGCGCAGGCTATCGAGGAAGGCAGGCCGGTACCGGCGCACCTGCTGGAACGGCTCGATCCCGGCACCAGCATGGGCGGTGCCCGACCCAAAGCCACCATCGAGGACGCGCAGTGTCTGTGGCTCGGCAAGTTTCCCGCCAAAGATGATCGCTGCAACTTGCAGCGCATCGAGTACGCCACTCTCGACCTCGCACGCCGCTGCGGCCTGAACGTCACGCAGGCACGCCTGCAGGCGGTCGGCGACAGCGATGTGTTGATGCTGCAGCGCTTCGATCGTGAACACACGGACAAGGGCTATCTGCGCTTTGGACTGGTCAGTGGACTCACGGTGCTCGACTGCGACGATAGCTATCTGAACCGTGAACGCTGGTCCTATCCGCTGCTGGCCGACAACCTGCGTCGCTGGTCCGACAAGCCCGAAGCCGATTGCGCTGAACTGTTCCGGCGCATGGTCTTCAACGCCGCAGTGACCAACAACGATGATCACCCGCGCAACCATGCGTTGCTGCGCCGCCCAAAGGGATGGCGCCTATCGCCCGCCTACGACTTGGTGCCCGCACCTGTGGTGAGCCTGGAGCGGCGCGACCTCGCACTGACCGTGGGCAATTACGGTCGCACGGCCAGTATCTACAATTTGCTATCGCAGTCAGGTCGCTTCGGGTTGTCAGCCGAAGAGGCCCGCAGGGAAATCGACCAGATCGTGGCAGTCGTGCGGCAATGGCGCGAGAGCTACTTCGCTTGTGGCGTGACTGCCCAAGATGTGGACTACATCGCTCCGGCCATCTTGCCTGAATGCTTCTTCTTTGAAGCAACGCCGGATCGTTGAAGCGCTGGTATGAGCGCCAAGTTCTCCGTAAATGACACTGAGCGGCAAGTTCGTGTCCTTGTGGGAGACGAATTGAGCGTAAAACATAACAATGAAAATTCGATCGCGAAATTTGCCATAATCTGCACCAAAGTAGGGAATTGTTCGCGTTTGACTTACTTTTGACCCAGGATGCCGGAAATTATTGAACAACCGGTTTACTCGGCAAACTATTGCCCGCTGTTGGATTTTAAAGATTGGAACACGCTCGCTATATAACGGTTGGTAACGAGAAGTCGTTGCTTTATACTTGTTCCTAGAAGGAATAACGTAAGATCCAGTGGCTTCGATGCCTTCCAGCTCCCGTCGATAGTTGACGATTGATGTGGGAAAGTAGTCGCCGAGCAAACTGAGTGCATCTCCCGCGCCAGTCAAAGCGCTTGTTTTTTGACGGTAAATATGACGGTAAAGTTAGATGGTCAACACAAACAAAGCTAGTATCCATAAGGGTTTTCAGGCCTCGGAAACAATTGAGTGGGAATAACTGAATAAAAGTGAGCGAGTAGTTTTGTGACTTACAGCATCAAAGAAATTTTTTACACGCTACAGGGCGAAGGCAATCATGCTGGTCGCCCTGCGGTTTTTTGTCGTTTTGCCGGTTGTAATTTGTGGACGGGCAGAGAAGAAGACCGGGCAACGGCGATTTGCCAGTTTTGCGATACCGATTTTGTCGGAACCGATGGCGAGCGCGGCGGCAAGTTTAAACAGGCGGCAGAGTTAGCCGCGACCATCAATAACTTATGGCCGCAAGACTATGCCGCAAGCAAATATGTCGTTTTCACAGGCGGCGAGCCTTTATTGCAGTTAGATACTGAATTAATCACCGCCATGCATGCAGTTGGTTTTGAAATCGCGATTGAAACCAATGGCACACTGCCAGTTCCAGAAGGCGTCGATTGGATTTGTGTCAGCCCTAAAATGGGTGCTGAACTGCTGGTACGCAAAGGCAATGAGCTCAAAGTCGTGATCCCGCAACTGGGACAAAATATGCAGGCATATGCAGCATTAGATTTTCAGCATTACTTTGTGCAAGCGATGGACGGCCCGCAACAAGCCAAGAATTTGAAAATCGCTGTCGAATTCTGCAAGCAACATCCGCATTGGAAGCTCAGTTTACAAACCCACAAACTTCTTCAAATACCGTAATTTTTGTCATCTTCAGTTATCTTAGTTTAGGCCTTACATGCTCACCATCACAAGAAAAGTCGAATTCGATACCGGACATCGGATTCCTGATCACAATAGTCAATGCCGTAATTTACATGGGCATCGTTACACTTTGCTCATCACATTGACCGGTGAAGTCGTGGAAAAAGATGGTGAGTCCGACAATGGCATGATTATGGATTTTAGCGACATTAAAGCGCTGGCAAATCAATACTTGGTCGATCTCTGGGATCACGCATTTATCGTGTACGAAAAAGATACCGTTGTCAGACAGTTTTTGGAAAGTATGCCCAATCACAAAACTGTGGTCATTGATCGCGTCCCGACCGTAGAGAATCTGGCGAAAATCGCTTTTGACATCCTCAAAGATGTCTATCATGATCGTTACGGGCGTACTTTATCGCTCACCAAAGTAACGCTCTACGAAACACCCAATTGCTGGGCCGAGATTGACGGCTAAGCCAAATTCACACACTGCTCATTTCTCGTGACCTCGATCCTAACTGCCAGCGCGCAAGCAAGCAGTGACGCTGATTTTATGCAACTCGCATTAATTCAGGCGCAAGTTGCCTGGGATTTGGGCGAAGTGCCAGTTGGTGCCGTATTGGTCAAAGACGGTGAAGTCATCTCTGTCGGTTACAACCATCCAATCGGCAAACACGATCCGACCGCACATGCAGAAATCATGGCTTTACGCGCTGGTGCCCAGATTTTGGGTAATTATCGGCTGCCAGGTTGCGAGCTCTATGTCACCTTAGAGCCCTGCGTCATGTGCGCTGGTGCCATGATGCATGCACGCCTGGCGCGAGTCATTTTTGGTGCTAGCGATCTAAAAACCGGTGCTTGCGGCTCGGTACTGAATTTGTTCGAGCAAGAAAAACTCAATCACCATACCAGCGTTACTGGCGGGGTAATGGCAGACAATTGCAGTAACTTACTTAAAGATTTTTTTGCCAGCCGAAGAGCCGCTCAGAAGAAAACGCCTGTGATTGATGCTTAAGATCGAGGACTAAGATTAGTTCAGTGAATTGCTTCGGTGAAATGTGATGTGAATAGATATACTCGTGGTAAGTATATATCGATTGTCCATATAATCATTGGGCATTAGGGCATATTTTCTATAAAAGAAGGGGAGTATAGAATATTTGTTGTGATGTTTATTGCCCGAAAATAGATCGGTAGATCGCCTCTCAAACTGCTTGAAACTCTAATGTTTGCTCTGCTTCCGATCAGAACTTTATGCTATATCCCAACCAGAATTTTGATTAGAATTCCAACGTCGACTCTAATTCCCATCAACTGATTCCTATCAACTGATCGTCAGACAGGTAGATTTATCGCATATGACTATTTTTACTCGCAAAAACAATTCGGACTCCAAGCAAGATTCACGCAAACCAGGCATTGCTATTGTCGCTGCCAGTGGTTGCGCTATTGATGAGCCAGGCGTAGAGCGTGGCTTGCAAGTCTTGCGAGATCGCGGATTTGAGGTTTATAACTACTACCAGCCGGATAAAAAATTCCAGCGTTTTGGTGGTACTGATCCTCAACGCGCAGCGCAATTGCATGACGCGGCTGACAATCCTGATGTCGATATCATCATGGCCTTGCGTGGTAGTTACGGCTTATCGCGTCTGCTGCCACATCTGGATTATAAAAAATTAGTCGCCAGTAGAAAATGCTTTGTTGGCTATAGCGATTTTAATGCGCTGCATCTGGCTTTGCTATCGCAATGTCATCAAGCGAGTATTTCTGGCCCGATGTTGTGTGATGATTTTAGTCGTGAAGATCTGAGTGAATTTACTCTGCAGAGCTTTTTTAATTGCATCAAAAATACGCATCATCATGTTGAGTTTGATACCAGTGCTTCGCCAGAATGTGATGTGGCAGGGACGCTGTGGGGTGGAAATTTAGCAATGCTGACGCATCTGGTCGCTACGCCGTATTTCCCCAAAATCGACAATGGTATTTTATTCGTAGAAGATATCGCAGAGCACCCTTATCGGGTAGAACGCATGATGTTGCAACTGCATTTTGCTGGTGTATTGGAACAGCAATCTGCGATTGTATTTGGCGATTTTTCTGGATACAAATTAGCCGCGCATGACAATGGCTACAACTTTAAACAAATGATTCAATTTCTGCGCGAAACCGTAAAGGTGCCCATCATCACGGGATTGCCGTTTGGTCATATCAAAGACAAAGCGTCGTTAGTGATTGGCAGCCAGGCCAGTCTATTGTGCCAGCGGGGCAAGGTCAGACTTGAGATGCACTATGAGTTTTAGCATTGACTTTCGCTTTGATCGTAAATACTGCTGGTAAGTATATTTTAATCGTCTAGGTGAATTATGAGCCGGTGACGATATTTGGAGAAAATATAGGGGAGTATATTGATTCCTTTGATTTTCTCAGTCGTGGAAATTTAAAAATACACCAGATAAAGAGAAAGAGAAGTCTGAGAACTCCAAAGCAATAAAAAAGCCGTCAAATGTTTGACGGCTTTTTCTTTAAGCAAAAGGCTTTTTAATCCCCTGCGTAAATATCGTTATCTTTTGTTTCTTTCACAAACAAGACGCCGATTACGAATGTGATTAAAGCGAAGATGATCGGGTACCACAGACCGTAGTAAATATCACCTTTATAAGCTACCAGAGCAAATGCGGTGGTCGGCAATAAACCGCCAAACCAGCCGTTACCAATGTGGTAAGGCAATGACATCGATGTGTAACGAATACGGGTTGGGAACATCTCTACCAGCATCGCTGCAATCGGACCGTATACCATCGTCACATACAGCACCAAAATAGTCAGCAGCAACAAGACCATTGGATAGTTGATCTGGCTTGAATCTGCTTTTGGTGGATAGCCGGCTGCTTTGATTGCATCTGCAAATTCTTTAGAAAACGCTTTGTCTTTCGCAGCGGCTTCTTCTTTTGGCAGACCAGTGGAGCTATATGATTGGATGACTTTTTCACCTACTTTGACCGTGGCTGGCGTGCCTGGTGCTACTGCTTCGTTAGAGTAGTTAACCGATGCAGCAGCCAGTTTTGCTTTCACGATATCGCAAGAGGACGTGAATTTTTTCGTACCAGTAGGATTAAACTGGAATTGGCAATCAGCAGGATCAGCACTCACGACGACTGGTGCATTTTTCAATGCTGCTTCTAAAGCAGGATTCGCATAATGCGTGATACCGCTAAAGATAGGGAAGTAAGTCAACGCAGCAATCAGGCAACCCGCGAGGATAATCGGCTTACGACCAATTTTGTCTGACAAAGTACCAAACACCAGGAAGAACGGTGTGCCGATCAACAGCGCCGCAGCAATCAAAATATTTGCCGTAGGACCATCTACTTTTAAGGTTTGTTGCAAAAAGAACAGAGCATAGAATTGGCCTGTGTACCAAACTACGGCTTGACCCATGGTTAAACCCAGCAAGGCCAGAATCACAATTTTCATGTTTTTCCATTGACCGAATGCTTCTGTCAGAGGTGCTTTTGAAGTTTTGCCTTCTGCTTTCATTTTGGCAAAAGCAGGAGACTCGTTCATGGATAAGCGTATCCAGACTGAAACACCCAGCAGGACTACTGACACCAGGAATGGAATACGCCAGCCCCAGGCAGCAAATGCTTCTTCACCGATGGCTGTGCGTGTACCCAAGATCACCAGTAAAGACAGGAATAAACCCAGCGTCGCTGTTGTTTGGATCCAGGCAGTAAATGCACCGCGCTTACCGTGTGGCGCATGCTCTGCTACATAAGTCGCCGCACCGCCGTATTCGCCGCCAAGTGCCAGACCTTGCAGAATCCGCAAAGTAATCAGGATTACCGGTGCTGCCAGTCCTATTGTTTCGTAATTAGGTAGCAAACCGACGAAGAAGGTCGAGCCACCCATGATCAGGATCGTGACCAAGAAGGTATATTTACGACCAATCATATCGCCAAGACGGCCAAACACTAATGCGCCAAAAGGTCGAACGATAAAGCCCGCTGCAAAAGCCAGCAAAGCAAAAATAAATGCGGTATTTGGATCGGTGCCTGCAAAGAACTGTTTTGCAATGATGGCTGCGAGTGAGCCATACAGATAAAAGTCATACCATTCAAATACAGTACCGAGGGAAGACGCGAAAATTACTTTACGCTCTTCAGCCGTCATACTGCCTGACGCTACTGGTGCTGTCGCCATGCTTGTCTCCTGTTTTATTTTAAAGTTGTAAGCAAAAACCAGCTTTATGGAATAGAAAATTTATAAAGCTTACTTTTAGCGTGGTTGAGTGTGCAGTCTGAAACTTACGGCATGCTTTCTTGAAACTTACAGAACCTTACGAAGAAGGGGATGAGGACGACAAGGATGAATTTGTATTCACCAGTTTATAAGGTGAATTTGTGTGGTTTTACCTGCTCAAAATAAGTTAAAATTTTTGCGAACGGTCGTACTAAAAATATGCTATTCTCGTATTCAGTTATTTTTACGAGACGCTTTTGTACCTGGCTTGGTACCGAATTTGGCTAACAATCGGGCGCATAATGATGTCCCGTTATCGATTGTAAAATCGCTTTTAAAGTCAGTTTTAAAATCCGTTTTAAAGTTAGCAGAAACGTCCAGAATATTAAGTATGTCCAGTTTGTAGCAATGATCGATTTACCCAAATTAAAAAAATTACCTAATTAGGAGACTCACATGACTGATGCAGTTATCGTATCCACCGCACGTACCGGCCTGGCAAAATCCTGGAAAGGTGCTTTCAATATGACGCATGGCGCCACGATGGGTGGTCATGTCCTCAGTGCCGCGATTGAACGCGCTAAGATTGAAGCTGGCGAGGTAGAAGACGTCATCATGGGATGCGCCACACCGGAAGGCGCAACTGGCAGCAATATAGCCCGCCAGATCGCATTGCGCGGCGGTTGCCCGGTCACGACTGCCGGTATGACAGTCAATCGTTTTTGTTCCTCTGGCTTGCAAACCATCGCTCTGGCAGCGCAGCGTATTATTGCCGGTGAGGGCGATGTTTATGCTGCTGGCGGCGTTGAGTCTATCTCTTGCGTACAGAACGAAGCTAATAAACACATGATCGTTGAGACCTGGTTGAAAGAGCACAAGCCAGAAGTTTACTGGCCAATGCTGCAGACGGCAGAAACCGTCGCCAAGCGTTACAACATCGGCCGCGATCGCCAGGATGAATACGGCGTGCAAAGTCAATTGCGTGCCGCCGCTGCACAAGCCGCTGGTTTATTTAATGCAGAAATCGTTCCGATGACGACCATCATGGGTGTGGCTGACAAAGCCACTGGTATGTTGGTCAGCAAAGAAGTCACGATCTCTTCTGATGAGGGTATTCGCGCAGATACGACGCTGGAAGCGGTATCTAAAATCCGCTCCGCAGTGCCAGGCGGCGTCATCTCCGCTGGTAACGCAAGTCAATTTTCTGACGGTGCCTCCGTCGCGATTTTGATGAACAGCAAATTAGCAGAAGCCAAAGGCCTGCAACCATTGGGAATTTTCCGTGGTTTTGCAATCGCAGGTTGCGAGCCAGATGAAATGGGTATCGGTCCAGTCTACGCGATTCCAAAATTATTGAAAAAAGCAGGTCTCAAAGTAGAAGACATCGGCCTGTGGGAATTGAACGAAGCCTTTGCCGTGCAAGTCTTGTATTGCGCAGACAAGCTTGGTATCCCAATGGATAAACTCAATGTCAATGGTGGTGCGATCGCGGTAGGTCACCCTTATGGCGTATCCGGTGCACGTTTGACTGGACATGCTTTGATCGAAGGCAAACGCCGTGGCGCAAAATTTGTTGTGGTAACCATGTGTATCGGTGGCGGTCAAGGCGCGGCTGGCTTGTTTGAAGTGGTGTAATTGCTAAGCGACTGATTAGCTTTACTATTCTTCAAGGTATAAAAATAGGACCTGCGCAAAATTGTCCCGGCAAGGCGTAGCGACGAAGATAGTACTTTAGTACAGCTAGGAGCTACAACGCAGCCGGGGCGGTTTTGTGTAAGTCCTAAAAAATAAAGACGAGCAAGACCGGCGTAACCTGTCTTGCTTTTTTTAAAAGGACGATCCGTCGTCCTGCCAACGTCCAATATCTGATATCCGATCCGCTATGCAATCAAAAATCATCCCCCGCCGCGACCTCGATTTTTTGCTGTATGAATGGCTGAATGTCGAATCCTTAAATCAGCGCGAACGTTTTGCTGATCACACCCGTGAAACCTTCAATGCTGCGCTCGATACCTGCGAGCAAATTGCCACTGAGTTATTCGCCCCGCATAATAAAAAGAACGATCAGAACGAGCCGCATTTTGATGGTGAAGTCGTACACATCATCCCTGAGGTAAAAACGGCGCTCAATGCATTTTGCGAAGCGGGTTTGATGGCCGCCGGACAAGATTTTGAACTGGGTGGCATGCAATTGCCCTGCGTAGTCGAGAAAGCAGGTTTTGCCTACTTTAAAGGTGCCAACGTTGGTACTTCTTCATATCCATTTCTGACGATTGGCAATGCCAATACCTTGATGAAATGCGGTACGCCAGAGCAAATTGAACTTTTCGCCAAGCCGATGTTGGAAGGCCGCTTCTTTGGCACGATGTGTTTGTCAGAGCCGCAGGCAGGGTCCAGTTTGTCCGATATTGTCACTCGCGCAGAACCTCAGGCCGATGGTAGTTATCGCCTGACTGGTAATAAGATGTGGATATCTGCTGGCGAGCATGAATTATCAGAAAATATTATCCATTTGGTACTCGCCAAAGTGCCGGACGAGAACGGCAAACTGATTCCAGGTGTTAAAGGGATTTCTCTTTTTATCGTCCCTAAAAAACTCGTCAATGCAGACGGTTCATTAGGTGAGCGCAATGACGTTGTGCTGGCTGGCTTAAACCATAAAATGGGCTATCGCGGCACCACCAATTGCCTGCTCAATTTTGGCGAAGGTAAGTTTAAGCCGGAAGGCAAAGCAGGCGCAATCGGCTATCTGGTCGGTACCGTGCACAAAGGTCTCGCTAATATGTTCCACATGATGAATGAGGCGCGCATTGGTGTTGGTCTAGGTGCCGTCATGCTGGGTTATACCGGTTATCTGCATTCACTGGATTATGCGCGAAACCGTCCGCAAGGGCGTAATCCGCAAGCCAAAGATCCTGCTACGGCGCAACTGCCTATCATTCAACATACCGATGTCAAACGGATGTTGCTGGCGCAAAAAGCGTATGTCGAAGGTGGGCTGGCACTGAATTTATATTGCGCTCGTTTAGTAGATGAAGAACGCAGCGCGACAAATCCTGCCGCCCGTGCCAATGCTTTATTGTTGCTGGATATTTTGACGCCAATCGCTAAGTCCTGGCCTTCACAATGGTGTCTGGAAGCGAACAATCTGGCGATTCAAATCCACGGCGGATATGGTTATACGCGTGAATACAACGTGGAGCAGTTCTATCGCGACAACCGCTTAAATCCTATCCATGAGGGAACGCACGGCATACAAGGTCTGGATTTGTTGGGGCGTAAAGTTGTTATGCAAGACGGCGCTGCATTGCAAGCGCTAGGTGTAGAGATGCAGGCGACGATTACACGCGCTGCCAGCCACCCGGAATTATCTGACTATGCCCAAGCCTTGTCGCTGGCTTTACGTCGCATTGCGATGGTCACACAGCAGTTATATGCTGCCGGTGATTTGAATAAAACACTGGCAAATGCGTCCCTTTATTTAGAGGTATTTGGCCACACCGTTGTCTCCTGGATTTGGCTGGAGCAAGCACTGTTGTCGGTTGGAAAAGAAACCCATCACGACGCCAATTTCTACGCAGGAAAACTGCAAGCCTGTAAATACTTTTATCAGTGGGAACTGCCAAAAGTCCATCAGCAATTAGATTTACTGGCGAGTCTGGATACGACGACTTTAGATATGCAAGACGCCTGGTTTTAAAAAAATTAGCTCAAAAACAGATTAAAAATAATCGGAGACAAAAATGAAAACAGTACGTACATCACAACAATTATTCGACCTCAAAGGTAAAACTGCTTTAATCACTGGCGGCTCTCGTGGTTTAGGTTTGCAAATGGCCGAGGCACTGGGTGAGCAGGGCGCCAAGTTGGTGCTGTCTTCACGCAAACAATCGGATCTGGACGAGGCGGTCGCGCATCTGAAAAGCAAAGGCATTGACGCTAGCGCGATTGCCGCTGATTTGGGTAAAGACGGTACGGTAAAGCCGCTGGTCGATGAAGCATTGGCGCGACTCGGCCATATCGATATCCTCATCAATAATGCTGGTGCAACCTGGGGTGCCCCGGCCGAAGATTATCCGGTTGAGGCATGGGACAAGGTGATGAACCTCAACATCCGTAGCATTTTTCTGTTGTCGCAAGAAGTCGGCAAGCGCTCGATGATTCCTCGCAAATACGGTCGCATTATCAATGTCGCCTCGATTGCTGGTTTGGCGGGCAACGGACCCGGCACCATGCAGACGATTGCCTACAATACGTCCAAAGCGGCAGTCATCAATTTCACTCGCACTCTGGCCGGTGAATGGGGCGTACATGGCATTACTGTGAATGCCGTCGCACCGGGATTTTTCCCGTCCAAAATGACGAAAGGAATTCTGGAAAATCTAGGCGAGGAAAAACTCTCCAAAGACGCTCCGCTGCAACGCATCGGTGATGACGAAGATCTGAAAGGCGTTGCCTTATTGTTTGCCTCCGATGCAGGTAAACATATCACTGGTCAAACCTTGGCAGTCGATGGTGGAGTCTCCGCGGTTTAATGCGCGCAATTTGAAAACTGAGTCTGAAAACTGAATCTGAAAAGCGACTATTGAATGCAGTTCACAATCCAAACACAGTGACTCCATTTATTGCTGTGTTTTGTATTCTGCATTCCGATAATTCATTTTTAGAAATGCTCAGAGGGCTGCACTGTGACTGTGCTAAGTCCCGACAATATAACCGGAGATCAGCATGAGCTTGTCTACTACTGAGTCGAAAAAAATTGCAGAAGATCATTCACATGCCGGGACACAGGTTCAGGATGAATCTGCCAGCAATGGTGTTCCGATCCCGCAGCCTACTTCTGCACTCAATCCATTTCTGCATGATCTCGGAGTTGAATTTTTAGAGATGGACGGCGGTAACGCCAAACTCACTTTAGATTTAACCGAACGCCATATGAACAGCTGGCAAATCGTCCACGGCGGTGTGCTGATGACCATGCTGGATGTGGTGATGGCAATGGCCGGACGATCCTTGTGCGAAGATTTAAAAGGTGTAGTCACGGTAGAAATGAAAACGACTTTTCTGCAACCCGGCGGGATTACTGGCGGCCATATCGAAGCACGTGGTCATGCTTTCCATCGGTCAACGACCATGTGCTTCTGCGAAGGCGAAATCTGGAACGGTGACAAACTGGTGGCGAAGGCGATGGGCACGTTTAAATATTTACGCCGCTTGAAATCGGGTGAGAATATGAAGAAGCTCTATGGCAGCGATTGAGTGATTGAGTGAATGAGTGAATGAGTGAGTGATTTAGTTTTTCAAAATATCTGGTTAGCGAGTCAATCTGCATTGGTAAAACCCCTCTCCCGCCAGCGGGAGAGGGCGAGCTAATCGCTGATTTGACGCGCAATAGTTATTCGGATGCTGATGTTTAAATCGGTGAATTATAAATATACTGAGATGGGGTATTTTTAGTTGTCCATAGAATCATTGGACAATAAGCTATATTTTAATAAAATCGGGGGGAGTATGTGAATTTCCCCTTTATATTGATCTTATATTTTCTCGATTAACTTTACCAAAGTTCAACCAAAGTCAGACCAAAGGTATAAGCAAATAAAGTGTCAGCAGGTCCTAATAAATCCAACAGTAAAAACACAGAATGGAAACAGGAGACAGCATGCCCACAACAAAAAGAATACAAAGAACGCGTCAGAAATCATCAATCGCATCGGGTTTTACACTCGCGACGAAGTTACTTATCGGCGGACTCATGACTACAGCAATCAACACCGCAATCGCACAAACGGCTTTACCTGATCCAGCGAGCACCGATCCAAAAACGCTGGGCTGGATGCAAGGTTTTCCACCCGCGCCAGACAAAGTCGTTAAATTTAGTAACGGTAGTAACTACCAGTTTCCTCGCACCCGATGGTCGTTTTCGCATGGGCGTGAGTTAGGTCCAACAGCAAACGTCTGGCATGGCACGCTGGCTGCGTCCCCCTTGCCGCAAGCATTGGCGGATCTGGATAAAGTCTCTTTTGTTGATGACAAGGGCGCCAATGCGACCTGGGCCGATATGCTCAACAATACCTATACCGACAGCGTTTTGGTTATGCACAAAGGTCGTATCGTGTATGAGAAATACTTTGGTATCAGCAAACCGCAGTTGCCGCATATCGCTATGTCCGTGACTAAGTCTTTTGTCGGTACTTTGGCGGCAGCAATGGCGGTTGAAGGTAGCCTGGATTCTACTGCGCTGGTGACCAAATATCTGCCTGAATTAAAAGAGTCCGCTTATGGCGATGCTACAGTGCGTCAAGTCATGGATATGACGATTGGTGTGCAATATTCTGAGAATTATGCTGATCCTAAAGCCGAGATTTGGGATTACGCCAGAGCCGGTGGTTTGTTGCCGACAGCACCAACGTATGATGGTCCTAGAACCTTTTACGATTTTCTGGTTAAGCTGAAAAAAGAAGGTCAACACGACGATGCATTCGCCTATAAAACAGTAAATGCAGAAGTGCTGGCCTGGATCATCAAGCGTGCCAGTGGCAAATCGCTGGCGGATTTATTGTCTGAACGTATCTGGCAAAAATTAGGGGTCGAAAATGACGCCTATTTTGCGGTTGATAGCATCGGTACCGAGCAGGGCGGTGGTGGTCTCAATCTTGGCTTACGTGATATGGCTCGGTTTGGCGAGATGATGCGTTTGGACGGCAAGTTTAACGGACAGCAAATTATTCCTAAAGCTGCCATCGATGATATTCGCAAAGGTGGTGATCAGGCCAAATTTGCTAAAGCCGGTTACGCCACTATCCCCGGTTATTCGTATCGCAATATGTGGTGGATAGGACATAACAGCCACAAAACTTTTGAAGCACGCGGTATCCATGGTCAACGTATTTACATTGATCCAGTGGCCGAAATGGTCATCGTTAAATTTTCTTCTCACCCCATCGCTGCCAATGGCGCAAGTGACCCTATCACTTATCGCGCTTTTCAGGCAGTCGCTAACCAATTAATGAAATGAGATCAACATGAGCACAACAACTTACCAACGTATTGTCCTTGCATCCCGCCCAAAAGGGGAAGTTCAGTCAGATAACTTTCGTCTGGAGACAGTCCCTGTTCCAGAGATCAAAGACGGAGAAGTCTTAATCCGCAATCACTTTATGTCACTCGATCCGTATATGCGTGGCCGTATGGAAGAGTCGAAAAGCTACGCGGTTCCACAAGCCATTGGCGAGACCATGATCGGTGGCACCGTGGGCGAGATCGTCGCGAGTAAAAATCCTCAGTTTGCTGTCGGCGATAAAGTCGTTGGCATGTTGGGCTGGGCAGAGATGGGCGTATCCGACGGCATCATGTTGCGCAAAGTCGATACGACGCATATTCCGTTGTCGGCGTATCTCGGCTCTGTCGGTATGCCAGGGATGACCGCCTGGTACGGTCTAACACAAATCATTCATCCTAAAAAAGGTGAGACGGTCGTAGTCTCCGCAGCCAGTGGTGCAGTCGGTAGTGTGGTCGGCCAGTTAGCCAAACAAATGGGCTGTCGAGTTGTTGGTATCGCCGGTGGTGCAGAGAAGTGCGCTTATGTTGTGAACGAATTAGGCTTTGACGCCTGCGTCGATTACAAAGCCGGTAACTTAGAGGCCGACCTCGCAGCAGCGACGCCAGATGGTATTGACGGCGTGTTCGAAAACGTTGGCGGTGAAGTATTCGACGCTAGTCTGGCACGCATGAATCAATTTGGTCGTGTTGCCCTGTGTGGCATGATTGCCGGGTACAACGGTGAAGCAATTTCTATCCGTAACGCGCGTGTATTCTTGACCATGCGTGTGACTTTACGAGGCTTCATCGTATCGGAACATATCGAAATGTGGCCACAAGGCTTGAAAGAACTGGGCACTCTGGTTGCTACCGGCAAACTCAAATTCCGTGAATCGATTGCACCAGATTTGGCTGCCGCACCAGAGGCATTTATTGGTTTGCTGAAGGGTAAAAACTTTGGTAAGCAGTTGGTGAAGTTGGTGTAACTGGCCTAACGGATTTAATCAATTTTTCTGCCTCTCACATAAGCAGAGAGGCAGAAAACACAGCAGATTAGTAGAGTTACTGTTGTGCGTTGTGATTTGAAAAGTCAATTCCAATAGCCGCAAAAAGAGGTGTTCATGTCCGATATTATTTTCCATCACTATCCAGTTTCACCGTTTTCAGAAAAAATACGTCTGATCTTCGGGTTTAAAAATCTGAGTTGGAAGTCTGTGATGATTCCGTCCATCATGCCAAAACCAGATGTGGTCGCGTTGACTGGCGGTTATCGCCGTACGCCGATCATGCAAATCGGCGCAGATATTTATTGTGATACCGCCTTGATTGCTGACGTGCTGGAAACTCTCGCACCAACGCCGTCACTCTATCCAGAACCGATTGCTGGCTTGTCTAAAACACTGGCACATTGGGCAGATACCACCTTGTTCTGGACTGCGATTGCCTACACGTTTCAGCCCGCTGCGATGAGTGGCATTCTGGGCGATATCACGCCAGAACAGATGAAGGCGTTTGGTGCTGACCGTGCAGCGATGCGGGCCAATGCACCGCGTATGTCTCTGCCAGAGGCGACCGGACAATTGCAAGAGTATCTGCGTCGCTTGGATGCTATGTTGGCGGGTGGTCAAGCGTATTTACTCGGTGATCAGGCGAGCATCGCTGATTTTTCTGTGTATCACGCTTTGTGGTTTATCCGGCGTGTTCCCGCAGTGGCAGGGATTCTGGATGCGCATCCGCTTCTGCTTACATGGATGGATAAGATCGCTGCCTTTGGTCATGGGCAGTTTGAAAAAATGCGTAGTGCTGAGGCGATTGAACTCGCCAGTACATCTACGCCTGCTGCTGTCACGTCCAGTTTTGTTGATACTCACGGCATTGCGTTGGGTGAGCAAGTCACCATCATGCCTAACGATTACGCACTGGACCCGGTGCAGGGTGAGTTGGTGACATGCAGCGCCAATCAGTTAGCGGTACGACGTCACGATGATCGTGCTGGTAACGTGACTGTGCATTTTCCACGTGTAGGTTTCCAAATGAAACGCGTAACACCGGCTTGAGCTTTGAGCAAACTAAGTCTTAATTGATCCTTTTGCATTAATCGTTTTTCCCATAAAAATAGCTGGAGACACCCATGAAAAATTTTCAAAATAAAGTAGCCGTTATCACTGGTGGTGGTAGCGGATTTGGTCGTGAATTTGCGCTGATCGGTGCCAAGCTCGGTATGAAGCTGGTATTGGCCGATGTGCAGCAAGATGCATTGGATAAAGTCAAAGCAGAGCTGGAGGCAATCGGTGCACAAGTATTGACTATGCACTGTGATGTGCGGCATGCGGCAGAAGTGCAGGCTTTGGCCGACGCCACGATGGCACAATTTGGCGCTGTGCATTTAGTCTTCAATAATGCCGGTGTCGGTTCTGGTGGGCTGATCTGGGAAAACACCCAAGCCGACTGGGAATGGGTATTGGGCGTCAATTTATGGGGCGTGATCCATGGCGTGCGTATCTTCACACCGCTGATGCTGGAATGCGCAAAGACCGACCCAGATTATGAAGGTCATATCGTCAACACCGCCTCTATGGCAGGTTTGCTCAACGCACCGACCATGGGTGTGTACAACGTTTCCAAGCATGCTGTCGTATCTTTATCCGAAACCTTGTTCCAGGATTTAAGCCTGGTCGAAGCACCGATAAGCGCATCGGTCTTATGTCCTTATTTTGTTCCAACCGGTATCAGCCAGTCGCAACGTAATCGTCCCGACGACGTACAAGCGTCAGCGCCGACAGCCAGCCAAAAAGCCTCGCAAGCGATGTCGGATAAAGCAGTCTCTTCAGGTAAAGTCACTGCGGCAGAAGTTGCGGAAAAAACCTTCAAAGCGATTAGCGACGGCCAGTTCTACATCTACTCACATCCGGCCGCGCTGGGCAATGTGCAAGAGCGTATGGAAGATATCATTATGCAACGTAATCCAGGCGACCCATACAAAGCAGCACCACACATCCGCGATATGCTGCGCGCTAAGTTGAAATCAGCCTGATAGAAGTTCCCGATAGTTGACCTGAAGTCTGGCTTTGCAATCAAGCTCATTGCCAGACGGATGAGATATTAGAAGTGCAGAATAAGGCAAAGTAAACACCTGATAAACGCAATAGACATTCAATATACTCCTAGTCAGTAATATTAGATTGTCCATAGATTATATGGATAATAAGCCAATTTTCATTAAATTTATGGGGAGTATATGAAATATTTTGCTTTCTTGCCCAAATCTCCAATCAATTTTATGGTGGTGAAATTATGAGTGCAGTCATACAATCAAATCAATTCGCATCGCTGTCCAACGGTACTCGTTTGCATTACGCCAGCGCCGGCCAGGCGGGCAAGCCTTTGCTGCTTTTTGTGCACGGATTCCCTGAGTTTTGGTACGAGTGGTCGGCGCAGTTAGGCGAGTTTGGTCAGGACTATTTTGCCGTCGCACCGGACCTGCGAGGTTTTAATTTGTCGGATATGCCTGCTGATTTGTCTGCGTACAAGGCGCGTCATATTGTCGACGATTTGCGCTTATTGGTTGCGCATCTGGGCTACGAAAAAGTTGTCATCATCGCGCATGATTGGGGCGGTGCGATCTGCTGGAATCTGGCGATTGCCTTCCCTCAGTTGTTGCATAAGCTGATCATCATTAACTCACCGCATCCGTATTTGTTTATGCAGGCGCTAAGCACTGATCCCTCCCAAAAATCGGCTAGCGAATACATGAACTGGTTGCGGGCAGAAGGTTCAGAGAAAGCGCTAGCTAAAGATGATTTCGCGCTGATCGAAGGATTCTTTAACGGAATGGGACAAGCCAATACGGGCTGGTTTGATGCAGAGACTCGCGCCAAATATCACGAGTGCTGGTCACGTGGCTTGACTGGCGGCGTCAATTATTACCGCGCCTCGCCTTTGCACCCACCGACAGACAGCAATAAAGGACCATTACAACTGCAACTCAATCCTGACGACTTCAAAATCAAAGTGCCGACCCGCGTGATCTGGGGCGAGACCGATAAGGCCTTACCAAAGACTCTGCTCGATGGGCTAGAGAACTTTATCGACGATTTAGAAGTCGTGCGCATCCCAGAAGGTAGTCATTGGGTCATCCATGAACAGCCTGCGCGTATTAATCAATTGATCCGTGGATTTTTAGAGCAATAAAATGGCACGTACTGATTTTGCTTTTTTTCATTCGTTACGGGTACGCTGGTCAGAAGTCGATATGCAAGGCATCGTCTTCAACGGCCACTACCTGACGTATTTTGATGTCGCTTTTACTGAATACTGGCGCGCAACCAACTTGCCCAATGTCACCTTGCAAGCGGAACAGGGCAAAGAACTATTTGCCCGTAAAGCCACGGTCGAGTATATGGCGCCCGCCAGATTTGATGATGTGCTGGAGATTGGCGTACGCTGCGCGGCAATCGGCAATTCATCCCTGCGTTTTGTGCTGGAGATTTATATCGGTGATCAGCATCTGATT
Source organism: Undibacterium sp. GrIS 1.8 (assembly GCF_040544445.1). NCBI lineage: Bacteria > Pseudomonadati > Pseudomonadota > Betaproteobacteria > Burkholderiales > Oxalobacteraceae > Undibacterium > Undibacterium sp. GrIS 1.8. Next base: position 31,957 of record NZ_JBEONQ010000003.1, read on the forward strand.
TCTGGCGAATTATTCTATGTCTATGCTGACACCGCTGTGCGCAAAGGGGTTGCCGTACCTGAGCAATGGCGTGCGATCATTTCTGAATTAGAAACTTGTAAACCTGAGGCTAATCAGGGTAAAGTTTGAATTTTTTGATCCGCTGATCATGGTGGTGAGAGTCCATCTTTAGTTGAACAATCAAGGCCACTAGAATCTATACCGAAACAATATTATGACTACAACAGCAAACACTGACGCAGTGCGCGTCACCTTAGGTTCTTGGGCAGAACTACAAAAAGAAGCACAGGCAATTCGCTATGATGTCTTCGTCATTGAGCAGAATATTCCTGTCGAATTGGAGTGGGACGAGATGGATGCGCAATGCTTGCATGCCGTCGCCTACGACGCACAAGGTGCAGCGGTAGGTACAGGACGCTTGCTACCCGACGGCCACATCGGACGCATGGCAGTCAGAAGCGCTGCGAGGGGACTAGGTGTCGGTGCTGCCATCTTACAAAGCCTGATGCAGCAAGCACGCAACCGTGGCGACAAAGCAGTCAAGCTCAATGCACAAACCTCAGCAGAACCGTTTTATGCCCGTAATGGCTACAGCCGTGATGGTGATGTGTTTGAAGAGGCGGGGATTCCGCATATCAGTATGTCGCATGAGTTTTGATGGTAGCCTTTTCTGGTTCCGCGATGACAAGCTTAGTTGCCTAAATCCCGTTTGGCAAACATTAACCCAAGAGAGTGGTTAGATGTATTTGGATGATTTAATTATTCGGTCGATGGAAGAGCGTGACGCGGCATCCATCTCTTTACTGATGCCAGAGTTGGACTATGAGGCGTCAGAGCAAACTATATTACGAAGATTTGAAGACGTTTTTGCTCGTTCGTGTGAATGCGTTTTTGTCGCAGAATTGAATAGTCAGGTAGTCGGATTTTGCCATGCTACGGGCGTCAGGCGCATTGATAGTGATGGCTATGGCGAAATATTGACACTCGTTGTAAGGAACGAATTTCACAGGCAAGGAATTGGTGGGCATATGGTGCGTTACGCGTCAGATTGGATATACGCTAACGGCTTCTCACGGGTGCGGCTTGGATCAGGAGTTCATAGAGTTGAGGCTCATATCTTTTATGAGTCTTTAGGTTTTACTAAGTCTCGACCAGGATGCGTATTTGAACTTAGAAAGACAATGTGATCTCATAGCAGTCTTAAATTAGTCGTTTTGAATTTATTGAGTATTTACTTCGGCGCACTTCAGACGACTAAAATTTTCCTTGATCGATTAGTCAACCTGTCTGAAACCCAATCTTCCCAGTCCATAACTGCCAATACATCATCCAATCGCCCATCAAGGAATACAGCGGTTGTTTGAATGAGGCAGGTCTGTTTTTCTCAAAACCAAAATGACCAACCCATGCAAAGCCGTAACCGCTTAGCGGTGCGGCGATTAGCCATGCGCCGGCACCGGTGCCAATAAACATTGCCAGACAGAGCAACACCAGGGTTGATCCGATAAAGTGAAGTTGGCGGCAGCGGCGATTGCGATGCTCACTTAAATAGAAGGGATAAAATTCGGCGAAGCTACTGTATTTTTGATTCATGCTGGTCTCCTTAGATTATTCTTATGCGCGCTTCTTTATTCTGGGTCTTTGTCAGTTTTGGCTCGTGTTGTCGTCTGTGTTGTTGATTTCACTTTACCAGCAACATGCGTCAAAATTTTAGGATGATGCAAGACCCATCCGCCGGCAACGCCGATCAGACTACCTAAAATAATATCGAATAAGCGTGTCAGTACCAGCGAATCGGGAGGGATTCTGACAGACGCCCCTTCTGCAAATAACATGGTCAGTGGCGTAATAAAAATAACAGCGACGCCGTAATTCCTGACGATGAGGATTTCAACGATAAATTGTAATACCGTGATGGCTAGGGCATAAGTCCAGACGTTTAATGGCAATGAGAAAATTATTGAGGTCAGCCCCATACCCAATGCGGTACCGATAATACGATGGACTTTTTTATGCCAGATCAAGCGGAAGGTAGCACCTTGCATAATCGCTGCACAGGATACCGGTACCCAATAGGGATTATTTAAATGCAGCAGCCGTGAGAGTAAAAACGATCCGCCGACAAAGCTGGCAATGACTAAAGATTCCAGCACGATCGCAAAGATGTCGCGGTCTACCGGCGGCACTGGTGTGAGTTTGATCGGTTTGTTGGCGATCGCTAAAGAATAAATAAAGGCGATTAAGCAAGCCAGCATGCCGCCGATCGAAATCAGTCCTACCCGCATCGGTATACCTGCAAGGTTAAACGGCATGGTGCTTCCGACTGCGATCATCAGAATAAAAAAGAAGCTGGCGGGTGGTGGTAAAGAATAATAACGGCAGATGACGTCGATCAACAGAACAGTGAGTGTCATCACAGCGACTGATACATAGGGATCAAAGCTGGCGCATAAACCTAAGGTAAAACAGACCGAAAAACCGAATGAACATGCCACCAATGTCAACATGCGGTGAGCAATAGATGTTTTAGGTAGATACAAAATGACCAGGGTACCCATGCCAACCAGAATGCCGTAATCTTGCTTTCCAAAATAGGCTCCGGCAAATACGGGAATCCCCATGCACAACGAGACGATGAAGGCAATATGCCAAGATCTGCTCGGCGTATTCCACACCAGCAATTGTCTGATCTCGGTGAGAATCGCCTGCCATATCCGATTGATTGCGTTATCGTTTTGCATTATTTTTAAAGCGGATTCATTGAAGATCGCTTTCCCTTTGGCTTAGTGTTTTATTGCTTAAAAACTTCCTGGTTGACGTCGCCAGTGAATTTCTTATTAGCCGCCTATTACCCGACTATCAAGCGCCTACCAACCGCCTATCAGCAATCTATTTTAAATCAGCTAACTTAGATCAAATAAAAATATCACCTTAAAATAAAAAAGCGAACACAGCAAATGTTTGCCATGTTCGCCCTGAGTATTGCGATCCGCTTATCTGGACATCTGGATGCGTTATTTCTTTGCTTTATTTATCTTACTTACTTTGCCGCCATTTCCACCTTAATCAAGTTGTCTTCGGGTTTGCGGTCGATATACATATTGTCTGGATCAATCCCGGCCTTAGCTGGTTCACCTTTGACTAACATCGTAAATGTCATCTCTTTACGATCAATGAATTTACGCTCACGCAGCAAGGGTTTGCCATCTTTGTCGTCGACGCCGATATCTATCCATTCGTGCAGCGGGACTTCTTTTTCTGCGCCGAGCTCATCTGCTTTGAGTTTGTTCATACTAGCCTTGAGCGTCACTTCATACTGACCGTTGCCAACTGCTTTGGCGCTGGCGGACAAGGCGCGATTCTCAAATAGGATAATGGACTCAAACAGGTCAGTGATCAGTGCTTGTTTGTCCTCTGGCGTGACCTTGCGCAGTGCATCGACTAGCACTTTACTACTAGGGTAGGGCGCGCCTTTGTTGGCATATTGCGCCAGCACATCGCGTAAAGCAGCATTGACTTTGTCCTGACCAATCTGGCTTTGTAGCAAGTACATCACCAGACTACCTTTTGAGTAATGGATATAACCTTGATTTTCGTTAAAGGCAATTGGCAGTTCCTTCTTACGCTCTTGTCCGCGACCGAATAAATACTGATCCAGTTCGTATTTGAGGAACTTACGCATTTTGTCTTTACCGTAGGTTTTTTCCATGACCATCAGGGCAGAATACTGCGCTAAGGTTTCTACCAGTATCGTCGCACCTTTGGTATTGCCCGATACCACCTGATGCGCCCACCACTGATGTGCTACTTCATGTGCCGTAACATAAAACGGATAGTCCAGATCTTTGGGATCTTTGTCATCTACTTTGGCAATAAAACCAATACTTTCCGAAAATGGAATCGTATTCGGGAAGGCTTGCGCGAAGCTGGCGAAACGGGGGAACTCGACAATGCGAACCATTTTATGTTGATAAGGGCCGAAGTTCTGGGTGTAATACGTCAGCGACTCTTGTACACCTTTGATCATGCGATCCAGATTGTATTCATGACCTTTTTGGTAGTCGATTTCAATCGCGACATCATTCCATTGTGCTTTCTTAACGTTATAACGTGCTGATAAGAACGCGAAGAAATTCAGAATAGGTTTGTCCGGCGCGTAGTGGAAATAATGCCTGCCGTTTTCCGTCCACTCGTTATCGAGTCGCCCAGGCGCAATGCCGATCTGATCTGCGCTGGTAGACACCGTTGCATCAAAGCGTATCCAGTCCGCATCGTTAGAAATATAGCTATTCGCCAGACCTTTGGGGTCGTCGCGTTCGCGCATTCTTTCTTTTTCCGTTAAGCCATGTTTTTTGCGCTGTTTATCATCACTGAGTTCTGTTACAGATTGGTACCCGATATGTGGAAATGCGCTACTGTTAAAGAAGCTACCGTTGTTCAGGATTTGGCTTTCGCTACCCATGCCTGCCACACCTTTTGGAGCAAACTCCAGTTCAAAATCAAGATTGAGTTTGTCGCCAGCTTCTAAGGAGGGCGTGAGTTTATAGCTATAGAAACCTGTCTTGTCTTGGATCGCTAATACAGCGTTACGATCAAAATGGACTTTATCCATTCGAATATCTTTATTTTGTGTAATAAAGATTTCGCTGATTGATGTCGTCCCTTTATTGACGAGTTGATAGCTGGCTTTGGCATGGGCAGTGAGTGTCTCGGGGAAGATATCTACTGCCACTTTGATATCGGTAATCCGGGGCTGCGGCATGGCTTCGTATTGTTTATAGTGCTTTTCATACTCAGCTCGGTCTTCTTCCCGGTCAAAACTGTTCTCGTAATGATTGACGATATTGGTGTAGTAGAACAACAGGCCGCCGACACTAACAAACATTAGACATCCGACGATCAGGGTAGACCTGATCGCAGGCGTCATACTCAATCGCGCCTGACCCAGGCGATGACGCCATTCGCCAGCCGTACCGCGTACCGACATCAACATCGACAAACCCAATAGCAGCAGCGCGGCACCAGTCCAATACAGTTGATACCAGAACACTTGCGGCAAGTTATGTCCGTAGCCATTCATGTCGGAATAACGTGGTGTCGGCCCACCGGCGTACATGATCATAGGATGCTCAAGACCCAGCGCAGGTACCGCGATCGTGGCGATGTAATACGCGATCATGACGAAATAACCGACGTATTTGTTATTCAATATCACTTGGATAGAGATTGCCAGAACGGCGATTAAGGCGTAACCGGGCCATTGCATTAGAAACAGATGTTGCAGATATTGACCAAGCTCGTAATGGGTGTATCCCTTAAAGGTTTGAATCACAATCCCGCACAACATTAAGACGAATAACAAGATGCCTTGCAGGCTGATTAAGGCAACTAGCTTCGCCATCAATGGTACCCAATTCGGTATTGGTAACGCATCCAGCAATTGCGCAATTCTGGCATCACGTTCGCGCCATACCAGCTCGCCCGCGTAGAAGGTAGTAATGATCAGCATGAATAGACTAAAACTGCCACCGAGCAAATCCAGTACTGCATAGGTGACAGGATAGGTGGTTGTGCCATACATTTTGCTCAGCGCGCTGGAGAGCGAAAACATGAACATCACACCGGTTAACGCAATGACGATGAAATAAACGTTTTTAACGGTTTCGCGCAGGTTAAGCCAGCATTGGCTGATAAACAAAGAGAAGATATTTGAACTGCTGTAGTTGGGCGTTACTAGTGGAATGTTAACTACTGCTGGGGCTGCTTTTTTAGTCGCTTCTTTCTTTTGTTTGCCTCCTGCGGTGATTGCCGCAAAATCAAAACGCCAATAACAAAGCACCAGTGCTAATAAGCCGATGGCACCCCAGATTAGGCGGTTATATAACAACAGGCCTTGCATAGGCACAATACGGGTGTTCTTATCCGTAATGCTCCAGTATTCAGTCACGCGACTGATTGCACGTGAGCCAAACGGATCGAGCAGGGCGGCTAATGTTCTGTCATCAACGTCGCGTGCTAAAGTGCCAGCAACCAGATAACCGATGAGTAAAACTACGCTACAAACATACACAGGCAACATGCGACGATACAGTGCACCCAGCGTAAAAAACAAGGCGCCGAAGATCATCAGATTCGGGATTAACGAAGTCAGATATGGCGCAACATAGGCCGCGGGAATCATCGGACCAAGGAAGTTTCTACTCAGGCCCGGTAAATAACAACCTAACCATGCGCCCAGACTGATACTAGAAAAAATCAGAATCAGAGTGAGCAGGGCACCAACATAGCGTCCCCCCAAATACTGAAATTTGCTGATTGGTGAGCTATAGAAAAAATGCCAGATATTGTGTTCAGTATCTTGTTGTACCGCCCGGCCCATCATGGCAGCAACAATCACAACACCAAAATAACCGAGGAAAGTGACTGTCTGCGAAATCGCCACAGGCGAGTTGATGTGTACCTTGCCGCCGAAGTCGATCACTGCGCCATCAAACACACCGCCGGCTGCTGCAATCCACAACATCGCCAGTGAGAAAAACATCAGGAAATAGACGTAGGTAGAAATGCTGCGGGATTTTTGCCGTAGCTCAAAGAGGATAATAGGAAGCATATTTTTCCCTTAAGCGGCTTGCACAGCAGGTGCTGAATGTTGTTGCAGCCCCAGTGGCAACTGCTGCGGCAAGAGATTCGCCATCGCAGAGAAATAGACGTCCTCTAAATTGCCTTGCGCTTGGGTAAAGCCGTCGCCAGGATTGCTATCTGCATACACATGCACAAGCGTACGGCCGGATGTCAGGCGACTAGAGATCACCTGATATTGTTGTTGGAAATGTGCCAGCTCACTCTTCTCGATAAAACGTTTCCAAATTTTGCCTTGAATCTGATCAATCAATTCCAATGGCTGACCCGTCAAAATCACAGCACCTTTGTTGATGACAGCCATGTGATTGCATAAATCTGCTACGTCTTCCACGATATGGGTAGAGAGAATGACGATTTTGTCACTGCCAATGTCAGACAACAGATTGTGAAAACGCACGCGTTCTTCTGGATCAAGGCCAGCCGTTGGCTCATCGACGATAATCAATTTTGGATTACCAAGTAGCGCTTGCGCAATCCCGAAACGTTGGCGCATACCGCCGGAAAACCCCCCGACATGTTTGTTTTTTACGTCGAATAAATTAGTTTGATGTAGCAAACCTTCTACGACTTCTTTGCGTTGCTTACCGTTAGAAAGCCCTTTCAGTACCGCAAAGTGATCCAATAAATCATAGGCGCTGACTTTAGGATACAAGCCAAAGTCTTGTGGCAAATAGCCGAGTACGCGACGCACGTCATCTTTATGTGTCTTGATGTCCATAGTGTCTAGCTGCGCAGTACCAGAATCAGCATCCTGCAAGGTTGCCAATGTACGCATCAAAGTAGATTTGCCCGCACCGTTGGGGCCGAGTAAGCCAAACATGCCAGCCGGAATCGTCAAAGAAATATGATTAAGTGCCTGTACACCATTGCTATATTGCTTGGATAAATTCTGTATGCGTAGTTCCATGACCATTCCCTAAAAAGTGTTTTAAAGTGCTGATGTTTTATACGGTGCAGTGCAAAAAAAGCAAGCTGTTGGATTGTGATCAGTAATTTTCAAAATTACAATATGTTTTGCATCGATCAAGTTTTTATTGATGCCTTTATTAATGTCGTCACTGAGCTATATTTTTTGCAGTTTGCACAATAAAAGACTTAGTCATTGCATTCCATCAAAAAGCGACGAAATAGCTCTGAGTGAAGATGAAAACAGAATTTATGGGGATGGAATAAGCAGGTGTTTGATGAAGAGCATGCTAAAACTCAGGATGGGTGAGTGGGTCACGAATTGATTAATGCTGAACCCATACAGCACTAACGCCCAATCCAAACCTGAATAGAGTAGGCTTAGATCAGGTATAGATTAGTTTTGGCAGGATTAATTTTTCAGATAAAAATGCCAGCACGAGCCAGTGGTCATACGCTATAATATGCGCTGGCGGGCCCCTGCGCATTGCGGCGTGGCCAATCTGGTCAGGTCGGGAACGAAGCAGCCACAGTCATTTCCCGTAAGTGCCGCAGATCAGGCTCGCCTCCTTCCTAAGATCTTCTCCATTCAAGTTTTATCGCCTCATCATTAGATGTATTTGAGTTATCTTCAAATGCGTCAATGAACAAATCCATCCTCAAATTATTCACGCTTTATCTGCTTGCGTTAGCACAGGTTTGTATTTATTCTAGATAACAGCATGTTGAAAACGGATTTAAAAAATCTGCTTAGCTTTGCGTGCAGTGTTTAAATCAAATATCGACAGGCTTTAAAAATTGCATTCCAAGAGTTGTTGATTCATCCCAATCGATCTATTGAGGAGATAAATAATGAGCGTCTTTAGTAAATTTCTAATGTCCTGCGTGTTGAGTCTTAGCTTTCTGCCCGCAGCGTTTGCTGCCGATGACCGTGGTACCAAAGATCAGGCTATCGCGATGGTAAAAAAAGGGATTGCGGCGATTAAGGCTCAGGGGAAAGAGAAAGCATTTGCAGAGTTTGCCAATACCGCCAATGCGGATTATCACGATCGCGATCTTTATCTGATTGTGTACGACCTGAACGGGATTAATTTATCGCACGGTAATAACCCAAAAATGATGGGTAAAAATCTAATCGAGTTGAAGGCTGGCGATAAATTTGTTGTGAAAGAAATGATTGCTGTGATCAAAACAAAAGGAAGTGGCTGGGTAGATTATCAATGGCCAAATCCAGTCACTAAAGTATTGGAAAACAAATCGACCTATGTTGAGAAAGTGGACGATTATTTTGTTGGTTGCGGTATTTATAAATAACATCGAGATCTACAAGCCACTCTGATTTGGGTGGCTTTTTTGTTTTTATCTGCGTTGTAAAAATAGAGGGGACTCCCATGAACTACCTTAGCAAAATTTTAATGTCATGCATATTGAGTTTTAGCTTATTACCTGTTGCTTTCGCTGCTGATGATCACGGCACAGCAGACCAGGCCATTGCGATGGTAAAAAAAGGCATTGCGGCAATTAAAGCGCAAGGTAAAGAAAAAGCATTTGCCGATTTCAGTAATCCGGCAAACAAAGAGTTCCATGACCGGGATCTGTATTTAATCGCTTATGACATGAATGCGGTCAATTTGGCGCATGGCAATAACCCAAGAATGGTCGGTAAAAATTTAATGGAACTCAAAGCCGGTAACGTTTATGTCGGCAAAGAAATGGTTGCCATCATCAAGAGCAAAGGTAGCGGCTGGGTTGATTATCAGTGGCCAAATCCAGTCACCAAGGCATTGGAAAATAAATCGACCTACGTTGAAAAAGTGGATGATTTTTTTATTGGTTGCGGAATCTATAAATAAGCTGCGCTAATTGCTCAGGTTAATTCGATAGCTTGCGTTGCTAAAGCTGAGCGGTTTGCGCTGACAATCTAGTAATAAAGATTTGTTTTTTTTAATGGTTTTAATATACTCATTATTAGTATATATAAATCGTCCATGTAAACCTTGGTCAATATGCTGTTTTTTTGAAAAAAGTAGGGGAGTATATTGATTTTGGCTTACTTGCGTCCGTTGTAAGCAATGTAGCGCTTTATTTGCTCTAGCACTCTTTAGCGCTGATCGAAATATGAAAAAAGCCACTCTAGCCGAGTGGCTTTTTTATGGGCTTAGTTTGCGGTTGTAATACTTCATGCACAGCCATTCCATGCTGTGACGACAAAGCGTAGGTTGCCGCTCATGCCGGGTGTAGTGTCGCTGTCAAATGGAATGCTGACCTCGATCTTGCCTTCGCATAGTCCCTCGGTATCAATTTTTTGATCGGCGATGGCAGTGCCTTGGTTTTGCCATGCATAATGAATTGTCCAAGCTTCGTCCGTGCTTGCTGGCGGCACCATTTCTAACAAGATGGCGTTACGGAATAAGTAACCACCTTCGTAATGTTCATTAATCCATAATTTACGGTCGATTTCGTAGTCCGGCACCCTCACGCCCAGCGCTACGCTATACGCCAAGGAGCGGCGTTGTTTGTTGACGCGGGAGCGGTTGGCTAGGAAAACGGTGGACAAGTATTGAGGACCATTTTTGACTGGATCGGTATGCCATTCGTCTTGGCTCATACAGGCAACAGAATCTTCTTCACTGGTACGGCGCGTCAGATACCAGAGCTTGCCGCGAGGGGATGCCAGAATTTCAAATTGATATAAAGCGTTGACGGTGCGGCCATCGTCTACCGCTTTTTGTACTTCATCAGGTAAGCGGACTTCTTCTACATCGACCCAGATATCTACCCGCACATCGCCAAATAAAAATCGGGTTAAATTTTGATACGACTCTTCGCTATTAACGATGCCAAAATAACCGGAATGCGAACGGTAGGCAAAGCCTTTTGCACATGGCGTGCTGGCGCTGCCATCTTGATGGATGCCATGGAGTATTGCATTATCAATACGGACTAAGCCATCGCTGCCATGACCCGCAAAGGTGCGGGATAGGCCCATCGCTACTTCGTAATCGGTGCGGTTACTACCGACCATACAAAATACTTTTTCGGATGGAAAACGATCTTCCGGCAACCAATCGACGCGGCCAGTTGCGGCATAAGTGTCTTGCAAATCCAGATAGCCCGCCATTTTTTCACGGTTAAAATTATTCATGTCCGATGCACTTAGCCATGAGGGAATGTTCGCTCCCAATATGTCTATTCCGTTATGGGGTGTAGCATAAGTGAAGAATTTATCGACATATTGTTTGGCGTTATTCGGGTCATTTGCAGGGTTTTGTAACAGGCCGCGACAGACCAGCCCACCCATAGAGTGAGCAACTAAATAACAGCGGAAATCTTCTGGCGTGATTTGATTGTCTGGATTGGCGCAGGCCAAATCTCGCAGACGCAAAATGAGTTCCGCTAATTTTTGTGAGAATACTTCGATGCCAGGTGTCTCTCCGATGCCCAGCAAGCGGGATGCTTCGTCGTAATAACGATAGATGATGATGGAGCGGCTGCTTAGCTTATTGTCTGGATCGGCGACCCACTCAGGATCGAGGATGTCATAACCATCTTCGTACACATCGCGATAGTCAAAGTCGGAGGCGAGCCGGATCACGGGTGATTCAAAAATATATTTACGCGGTTGCCGCGTTTTGTCCGGCACTGCGCGATACACGGTGGAGCCAAGATTAAAGCCGCAAAACGGGTCGACGCTAGTTTCATCAATTTCCGCTGGCGTCATTGCATAGCCACGCACATAGATGATCGGGTAAAAAGGGGCGTTTGGATTGCTCATACCATCCTTAGTTTTTGGTAACGCCTCTGCGTAATTTGTGAGAACGTTGACGTATTTTTCTAGCTAACATCGGTGAACTCAGTCATGCATCATGACTGGCAGGCTTTCATTTGTTATCTATTTTGAAATGTTATCGTTATAGTACAATTATTAGGCTTAAGCAAATGTTTGTAAGACATATCTGAAAAGCTGCCGGATCGCCCTGAGTAGTCTAATCAGTGTTTTTAGATATTTCATCTTCTTGACGGCAGAGAATTAACCGTTTGCTATCTCCATTATTTTTAATCAATGATCTTTGTCTGCACTACGTCAAAACAGAGTCGGATAAGGTAAAATCCCGTCATGTCATATCAAGTTCTCGCCAGAAAATATCGTCCCAAAAGCTTTGAAACGCTGGTTGGGCAGGAGCACGTGGTTCGTGCCTTATCTCATGCGCTGGAGCAGCAAAGGCTGCATCACGCGTATTTATTCACAGGGACTCGTGGTGTCGGTAAAACGACGCTCTCACGCATACTGGCTAAATCCTTTAATTGCATCGGTACCGATGGTAACGGCGGCATCACCTCGCACCCTTGTGGTGTGTGCGAAGCCTGCGTGGCGATTGATGCCGGACGCTTTGTTGATTATATCGAGATGGATGCGGCCTCTAATCGCGGCGTGGATGAGATGGCAGCATTGCTGGAGCAGGCAGTCTACGCACCATCGAATGCACGCTTCAAGGTCTATATGATCGATGAGGTGCACATGCTGACTAACCATGCGTTTAACTCCATGTTAAAGACGCTGGAAGAGCCGCCTGAGCATGTCAAATTTATCCTCGCCACCACCGATCCACAAAAAATCCCAGTGACGGTATTGTCGCGCTGTCTGCAATTTAATTTGAAGCAGATGCCACCTGGTCATATTGTTTCGCACCTGGAAAATATTCTCGGCCAAGAGCAGATCGAATTTGAAGTCCCGGCACTTCGCTTGCTGGCACAAGGTGCACATGGTTCTATGCGCGATGCCTTATCGCTGACAGATCAATCAATTGCGTATGCAGCTGGCAAAGTGACCTTAGAGGCAGTGCAAGGTATGCTGGGTGCACTGGATCAGTCGTATCTGATCCGCTTACTCGATGCCTTGGCTGTGAAAGAGGGCAAAGCTTTGCTGGATGTCGCTGACGAAATGGCGGCACGCAGCTTGTCTTATAAATCAGCTTTGCAAGATTTAGGTAGTTTGCTGCACCAGATCGCCATCGCACAAATGGTGCCGGATGCTGTGCCTGAGGACATGCCAGAGCGCGACGATGTTATTCGCCTCGCTGCCTTGTTTGGTAAAGAGGAGATTCAATTGTTTTACCAGATCGCGGTACATGGTCGTAATGAGTTGCCGTTAGCACCGGATGAATACGCTGGTTTTAGTATGACGCTACTACGCTTACTAGCCTTCCGTCCGTCTGATAGTGGTGCGGCAATTTCTGGTAACACCGCTGGTGGCCCAGGTGGATCTGCGCCGTCTGGCCGCGTTCCTCAACGTCCAATTATGCCGAGTGTAGCAAGCCCAGTAAATTCAGTCAGATCAGTAAATTCAGCTAGTTTAATTAGTGGGCAACTAGCATCCAGTCCGCCTTTAAGCTCCGCTGCAATAGTCTCGCCAACAATGTCTGTAGCGATACCGCACGTTGTGCCAGTTATGGCCGTGCCGGTTGTTGAATCTTCTGCTCAAGATAATCAGGTAGCTCGTGTTACTGAACTTGTTTCGACTGCTCAGCAGGTGGGGGAAATACTTCCAGAAGTAATACGAGAAGCGCTTCCAATCGTAGCGCCGGTAGTTCTACCAGCAACCGTGGCAGTCCCTGTTTTATCGCCTCGTGATGCTGCGTTGGCTGCTGCTGGTTTACGTAAGCCTTCAGTTGCCAGTCGTGCAGCAGTTGCTGAAATATCTGCAACACGTCCGATAGCGGCACCTGTTACGGTGCTAGTCTTAAGTTCAGCACCAGCTAGGCCAACTGCCCCAGTTGCGTCATTTGCCAACGCTACGCAAGTTGTTTCTCCGACAAAAGAGCGACACCCATCACCCGTAAGCCAGACAAAAATAGCGGCGCCAGCCGGGATGGATGACATGCCGCCTTGGGACGAAGATATGATGGAAGCGAGCTCTTCTAATGAGTTGCCGTCACATTTTCAGTCCGCTGCTTTTGATGATCAGTTTGATCAGGCTGCGATTGTTGCCGTGCAAGTGAAGTCAGAAAACCCAGCACCTCCCGTTAACCTTCCTCAGCCGACCATATCAATTTCGGCGCAAACTACAAATACTAGCGAAGCGCCAACTGACTCTGCAGCATTTGGGGAGTCGCCACAAATAGCAGCGCGCGTTATAGAAATTAAACCAATACCAGAATTAAATTGGGATGGACATTGGCCTAATCTGGCAAGCAGTTTGCCGATGCGTGGCGTGGCACAGCAATTAGTGCAGCAAAGTGAGTTAATTGATTGCCAGATCAACGGTAATACATTCGTATTTAGTTTGCGCGTACCTTTGCAAACATTATTATCATCTGGCAGCGTTGAAAAATTAGAGCTCGCTTTGTCAGAGCGTTTTGCAAAGACAATTAAGGTCGAGACTAAAATCGGTGCCGTCGAGCAAACCGCTAACGCCCAGGCAGTTGCTGAGCGCGCAGAGCGTCAGCAGCTTGCAGAAAAATCGATACAAAGTGATTCCTTCATTCAGTCTTTAATGCGAGAATTCGGCGCGTCTATCGTGACTGGCAGTATTAAACCTGTTTGATTTCTTACAAAATGATTCGGCCAATAGCTACAAATTAATCAAGCATTTATCAACACCATTGAAAAAGTTTTAGGAGATTTTTATGATGAAAAACCAAATCGCAGGCTTGATGAAGCAAGCGCAAGCCATGCAAGACAACATGAAAAAAGCGCAAGACCAATTGGCGCTAGTTGAGGTAGAAGGGCAATCTGGTGCAGGTTTAGTCAAAGTAGTGATGACATGCAAAAATGACGTAAAACGCGTCACGATAGACCCGTCTTTGCTGGCCGACGATAAAGATATGTTGGAAGACTTGGTTGCAGCTGCTTTTAACGACGCAGTACGCAAGGCAGAAGCCACATCGGCTGAAAAAATGTCTGCGTTGACATCTGGCATGCCATTGCCACCAGGCTTTAAACTGCCGTTCTAAGTACGTTTTTGCAGAGGGTATAAAGCCCTTTGCAATGTTAAGTTTTGGTATCTTGCCTCCGTATTTTTGTTCGTCCTCATGCAGAAAATTCGTCTCTTCGCTTTTTCGCGCTATGCTTTTTATCTGTTCTTTATTTATTAACGGTCTATTCCCCCTAAGTGAAACCCCATACCAGTCTTGAATTTCTTGCAGAAGCTTTGCGTCGCTTGCCCGGAGTCGGCCCTAAGTCTGCACAACGTATGGCATATCACTTGCTGCAACACGACAGGGACGGTGCGTCGCAATTGGGCAGAGCATTGATGCAGGCTGTAGAGAAAATTAAACACTGCCAGCTTTGTAATACCTTTACCGAGAGTGATGTTTGTGAGACTTGTCTTGATCCTGAGCGCGATGCCTCTTTACTTTGCGTAGTAGAAACGCCGTCAGATCAAATGATGATTGAGCAGACCATGACATACAAAGGCATGTACTTTGTATTAATGGGGCGTTTGTCTCCGCTGGATGGTGTCGGGCCAAAAGATATTCATCTGGAAAAACTAGTCGTCCGTGCGACAGATGGCATTGTGGTTGAGGTCGTGTTAGCGACCAACTTCACCAATGAGGGCGAGGCAACTGCGCATTATATTGGCGAGACTTTAAAATCACGTGGATTAAAAGCTAGCCGTCTTGCCCGGGGAGTGCCAGTTGGTGGTGAGCTTGAATATGTAGATGCCGGGACGATTGCAAGGGCAATGTTGGATCGTCGCGCAACTTAATGTGGTACGGATTAGCTGGTATCAATTTAGGCATCAATACCCGATAGATGCCTAATTATTTTAGATACTAGATAACTAAGTAGGTAGTTAATTGAGTAGGTAAGGATGACAATATGAATCGACGATTTTTCAAACAGTTCGCTATCGCTTTGCTGCTGTTTTTGCTCGGTTACTTTACTTTTAATAATAAGTTATTTGCGCAAAATGTAGAGCAAGGTCTCGCGCAAAATGCAGAGTTGCAATTGCGCTATTCTGCACATAATTTAGCTCTGATACCTTCATCTGCTGAGTTTGTATTTTGAGTTGTCGGATTTTATTTTACGTTTAATTTCCACGCTCATCTCTGCCTTTAATCTTGACTTTGAATCTTGTGCGTCAAGATAAAGTTTTCAGATAATCGCGTATTCCTGCTAGCAGCATCTCTACTGACATTGCTGTCAATATCAATCCCATCAAACGTTCAAACGCTGTCATTACACGCTTGCCTAATACCCGTTGCATCTGTTCTGCACTGAGTAAAACAATGAGCCAGACTATGGCTACTGCGGTGAGTGCCGCTAGATGTACGGCGACGTCCATTTTGCTATCGGACGAAAATAATAATACGGTTGCTAGAGCAGAGGGACCTGCTAATGCAGGAATAGCCAACGGCACAATGAAGGGTTCGTGATCGTCTTCCACATCGCCAAAAATACCGCCTTCTTGCGGAAACACCATACGTAATGCGATCAAGAATAAAATTACGCCGCCACCGATACGCAGTGATACATCCGAGAGTTGCATCGCTGTTAAAAAATGCTTACCAAAAAACATAAATAGTAATAACAGGGCAAAGGCAATCGCACATTCTCTGACTACGACACGCCAGCGACGCTCTGGCGAAACATGTGACAGTGCGCTGACAAAAATTGGGACGTTACCGAACGGATCAGTGACCAGTATCAGTAAAATAAAAGATTGAAAAAAGTCTTTGGTCATAATTTTTTAGCGTGCTTTGATGGTGTTCTATGGACTGTAAGGCATCGTAAGTGAATTGACGAGGTGCCACAAGACAATTTTAGAAAGCGCGTTATTATTCGTCATAAATAACGAGTACCGAGTCTTTACATTACGCTCTGACTGTTGTGTCCTTGCTGGTAAATGACCAGTTGGATGATGCTTGTATATGTAGACGGACTAAAATCACTAAGTTTGACTTTGAATGGCAATAATTATGTTTGAAAATAAAGAACGACCTGATACCCCTTGCGTTGCAGTATGTTCCACTACATTTGACGATGTATGTCGCGGTTGTGGTCGCACAGTGGCAGAGGTTGCTGAGTGGGTTTTCATGTCACAAGAGCAAAAAGAAATTGTATGGAGCCGCATATTGTCTGAGGGGTATCCGCGGCGGAATAAATAAACGCTGTGTTTTATCTGTGCTAACTTTAATCAACAATAAAACTTACGAAAAACCGCCTCAGCAAGGAGTGGCGACGAGGGCTGTAATTTAGTTCTTAGTACTTCACTTGGGACTTCACTTAGTACTTCAACATAGGAACTGCAACGCAGCTTAGATAATTTTGCGTAAGTTCCAAAAAAACATAATCAAATTATGGAGACATAGCAATGACAAAGCCTGAGCTGGGATCAACATCCAAAGCAATAACTGCAGCAGCACCCAAAAACAAGTCGCGTCGTCGTTTTGTCTTGGGCGGCTTGGGCGTCACTGGTGCGCTTGTGGTTGGTTGGGGTGTGATGCCGACACGGCAACGTCAAAACGGTAGCAGCGCTTTGCCTGTGATGAATGACGAAGTAAGCTTGAATGGTTGGATCAAGATTGCTAAAGATGGTACGGTTACGGTTGCCTTGCATAAGAGTGAGATGGGGCAGGGTATTCATACCGCTTTGCAGATGTTAATTGCGGAAGAATTAGATATCGGCATGCCTAGCATCAAAACGATGTACGCTCCCATCGATAAAATTTATGGAAACGTTGTCGTCATGGCCGATGGTTTGCCATTTCATCCCGATGACACCGGCGTATTAAAGCGGACAGCGGTATGGATGACAGGTAAGTTTGCGCGCGAGTTGGGTTTGCAATTAACAGGCGGATCATCGAGTGTCAAAGATTCTTGGGGTCCATTGCGTGAAGCAGGTGCCACCGCACGCGCGATGCTTGTAGCTGCAGCAGCAAAAGAATGGGCCGTGCCACCAGAGCAATGTCACACCTCTGATGGCAAAGTAATCCATTCATCAGGCAAAAGCCTCACTTATGGCGATTTAGCGCAGAAGGCATCTCAAACTGAGCCTGGCGAAATACGCTTAAAAAATCCACAAGACTTTAAGGTAATTGGAACGCCACAAGCGCGTACCGATTCAGCGTCCAAGGTCAATGGTAGTGCGGTATTCGGTCTTGATGTAAGACCGCCGGGTTTGCTTTATGCCGCGCTAAAGATGAGTCCGACCATTGGCGGCAGTATTAAAAACTTCAATGCCGATGCGGTGAAATCTATGCCTGGAGTGATGCATGTTGTGGACTTCTCCAGTCCTGGTCAAGAGCATATTGTCGCTGGCATTGCTGTGGTGGCTAAAAATTACTGGTCGGCAAAAAAAGCCTTGCTGGCATTGCCGGTAGAGTGGCTTCCCGGTGCACATGCAGGTTTGTCTAGTGCTGGCATATTTAAAGAACTTAGTAATCAACTGGATACCGAATCTGGTTTTACTTATTATAAAGTTGGTGATCCCGCGTCTGGGTTTGCTGCTGCGACAGCCAAAGATCAGTTGATTAAGGCAGAGTATCGTGCACCGTTTTTAGCGCATGCCACGATGGAGCCGATGAATTGCACCGCCCAGTTTAAGGATGGAAAATTAACAATCTGGGCATCGACTCAGGTTCCAAGTATTGCCGTTGGCGTTGCAGCTAAGATCGCCAATATCTCTTCCGATAATGTGCATCTGCATATGACCTATTTGGGTGGCGGTTTTGGACGCCGGCTAGAAGTTGATATGGTGATCCAAGCCGTAAAAATCGCCTTAGAAACGAAAGGTGCGCCAGTTCAATTGATCTGGAGCCGCGAGGAAGATACTACCCACGATATGTATCGTCCGGCCGCAATTGCACGCTTTGCAGCGGTCGTTGATGGAAGTGGAAAAATTGCCGCCTATGACAATAAATCTGCTTCTGGTTCTGTCACACATCAAGTGATGCAACGCACATTTGGCTTGCCTGCAGGTGGTCCTGATAAAACAACGGCAGAAGGTGAGTTCGATATGCCGTATGAATTTCCGCACCAAAAGATCGCTCATGTGATTGTGCCGACGCCAGTACCATTAGGCTATTGGCGCTCGGTAGGACATTCTCACAATGCGTTCTTTAAAGAGAGTTTTATCGATGAGTTGGCGCACGCTGCCAATAAAACTCCAATAGATTTCCGACGTGAATTGTTGACGCAGCATCCCAGACATTTAGCCGTACTGGAGGCGGCAGTGAGTAAGGCTGGTGCTGCTCCAGAGGGACGGGCGCATGGCGTGGCATTGCATCAATCATTTGGTTCTATCGTTGCACAAGTCGCCGAAGTGTCGATTGAGAACAATCAGCTTCGCGTACACAAAGTCACTTGCGCCGTGGATTGCGGGATCGCTGTTAACCCAAATATCATTACGCAGCAGATGGAGTCGGCAATTATTTTTGGTTTGTCCGCAGCTTTGTACGGAGATATCACGATTAAAAACGGACAGGTGGAGCAAACCAATTTCCACGATTACCCCGTTTTACGGATGAATGAAACTCCAGACATCCACGTAATTATTATCAAAAGTGCCAATCCGCCAGAAGGTATTGGCGAGCCAGGAACACCACCGATTGCCCCGGCAGTCGCTAATGCCTTATTTGTACTGACAGGCAAGCGCCTTCGTAGCTTGCCTCTGCGTTTGGATGTAGCTTAAATATTTTCAGACTTGTTGTTGGCACGATCTAATTCAAGCTAATCAATCCGTATAGAAAAAACTGCTGGCGTAAATGAAGAACTATTTCTCTTCATTTATGCCAGTTTTCTGTTGAGTATTTCATATACTCCCCTTTAATTTTTATAAAAATAGCTGATTGTCCAAGTTTTATATGGAGGATTAAATATACTAGTCAGGAGTATTAATTATTACTTGCCATTAACGATGTGTACATATTCCGCTCTGATTGCAAATCTGGATCTCTGGTTGGAAAAAACAGTCTCCCTTATCTTGCTATTTCGCAAGATTCCCTTCTTTTTTCTACGCAATTACGGCCAGATTGTTGTCTCAACTGAACCAAAATCTGAAAAAACGGATTAAAAAATCTAAGTAGCCTGGATTTTTTAAAATTAGTTCATTTACTTTTATAAAAACTTAATTTACATAAAGTGAGGTAAATACATTTTTTTATTTTAATAAGCTGATCATTTTTTTGAATAAATGACTGTCTTGTCTTTGTTACCAAAATTTTCTCTTGTAAAGATTTATTTACAAATTTTCTCGTATCGCGAAAAAACAACGAGCATATTTGCAACTGTTTTGATGTCTGATTAACTGTTCCTTAGCTATTTGGGCAGTAGCCGGTTGAATCCTTTTCATAAGCGTAGTCGGATCTTCAACGCCATTTCAGTGTTTTTGCTGGGATACAGATCAAACGCCTTCACTCTGGTCCACTTGTTTTTTTAGTTTGACTTATTGCAACGAATTACTTCGACGACTTACTTCAACGCTTACCGCGTTGGCTAATACTCATAGGGGACAAAATCCCTACGGCAATTTGAAAATGGAGAGAAGATGAAACAAGCTTTGAAATTGAACCAAGTTTTACGTCCTACCTTATTGGCAGTTTTGGTGGCTAGTGCATACAGTGCAACAGCAGCAGAACGAGTTGATCTGGAAAATTTTGTTGCTCCAGCGGCGGCTGTATCGCCTAAGTCCTTATCGACAGGCGGCTCGAAAACTAGTGATTTACTTGGCCTAACGGCTGGTGAATTGCAAGCAGTGCGCAGCAAGACTTATGCTAATGGCAAAGTTGTTACGCGCTATCAACAATTTCACCAAGGTATCCCTGTCTGGGGTGAAGGTGTTGTTGAGCAAGTCGCTCCTGGCGCAGCTCAGCCAACTTTGTCTGGCGCAATGTTGCGCAACCTGACTAATGATTTGCCGACCGCAAAGCCGCTTTACTCAGCGACTCAGGCACTGACTTTGGCGAAAACACAAGCACGTGTAAATTCCACTGAAAACGATCAATCTAAATTGCATGTCAAATTGGGCGCAAATAATGTTGCTCAATTGATTTATGTGATTTCTTTCCTCGACACATCCAATCCAAATAAACCAAGCCGCCCACATTTCATCATTGATGCAAATACAGGAGCAGTGCTGGAAAAATGGGAAGGCTTGACTCACGCCCTAAGCGGCACCGGACCTGGCGGCAATGCTAAAACCGGTCAATATGAATACGGCACGACTGCAGGTTATGGTTACCTTGACGTATTGGTCAGCGGATCTACTTGTAAGCTGAGTAGCACCAACGTTGACACTTACAACATGAATAGCGCTACTACTGGTTCAGGTACTTTGCAAACATTTACTTGCCCACGTAATACTGTCAAAGCGATTAACGGTGCTTATTCTCCAATGAATGATGCTCATTACTTTGGTAATCAAGTCTTCAATATGTATCAAGCTTATTTAGGCTTGCGTCCAATTAGCCAAAAACTGGTGATGAAAGTGCATTACGGTTCTGCCTATGAAAATGCATTCTGGGATGGTAGTGCGATGAATTTTGGTGATGGTGCATCGACTTTCTATCCATTGACAGCATTAGACGTAACTGGTCACGAAATCAGTCATGGCTTTACAGAGCAAAACTCCAATCTGACCTACTCTGGTATGTCCGGTGGTATGAATGAGGCATTCTCTGACATGGCTGGTGAGGCAGTTAAGTATTATGTTAAAGGGACGAATGACTTTAAGGTTGGCGTCGATATCTTTAAAGCAAGCGGTGCATTACGTTATATGTACAATCCGCCACTGGATGGTGGTTCCATTGATAATGCAGCTAACTACACAAGCAGCCTTGATGTGCATTACAGCAGTGGCGTTTACAACAAAGCGTTCTACTTGTTAGCAACAACTTCTGGTTGGAATACACGTAAAGCATTTGAAGTGATGGCTGATGCAAATCACCTGTATTGGGCTGCGGGCAGCACATTTAACCAAGGTGCTTGTGGTGTAGAAAAAGCAGCGGGTAATCGCGGTTACACAGTTGCTGATGTTACTGCGGCATTCAAAACCGTCGGTGTAAGTTGCGCAACAACAACTCCTACTGCGACAGTATTAACTAAGGGCGTTGCCGTCACCGGAATTTCTTTAGCTAAGAGTGCGACTAAGTTGTATTCCATCGTTGTTCCAGCAGGTGCTAAAAACCTGAGCGTCAAGTTGTCTGGCGGTTCTGGTGATGGAGATATTTACGTGAAGGCAAGCGCAGCACCAACTACTAGCACTTATGATAGTAAATCTGATGGCTCTACTAACGCAGAGACAGTAACGATAGCGGCACCTAAGACAGCGACTTACTATGTATTAGTCAGTGCATATGCTGCTGTAAGTGGCGCGTCATTGGTCGCTACTTATCAATAAGGTTAACCATACTTAATTCTGTATAGGTTAAGTATTGAATGTTCCTAGTTCCCGCTCCAATTGGAGCGGGAATTTTTTTTAGTCCAAATAATTAATTACTGAATCTGCCATGAGTATCTAGACGTATTCATTTGATATGCTTAATTTTTTAGAGTGTTTTGACTAGACCGCAACTTAAGTTGCTTATCTTAGTAATATTTATTCGCCGACTCTAAATAGTTATTCTTTTGAAATATATTTGACGTAATATGCAATACTTTTCAGATACAGTAAATTCGCGTAAATAAATGTGACAAATCTAGGTGCATTGATTTTCGTGACGCATAATGTATTTTTGAAATTAGTCTTGGCAGTAATCAGTAGCACTGATTGCTCTCAAAATTTTGATCGATTTAATTTATTGCCAATGCCCTAAAGCATTAGCAAGTAGAAATGAGTTATTTTTATCTAATATGAGCTATTCATCTTCGTCCCAACAAGTTCAAATTCGTCAAACTAGTCAAGTTCGTAAAGTCATTGTGCGAGGCTTTACCCTGATTGAAATCATGGTTGTTGTCGTTATCATGGGGATTTTGGCAGCCTTAGTCGTGCCTAAATTAATGGGGCGCACAGACGATGCTCGTATTGCTGCTGCCAAGCAAGATATTTCAACCTTGATGCAAGCGCTCAAGTTATATCGCCTTGACAATCAACGTTACCCAACCACTGAGCAGGGCTTGCAGGCCTTAATCGTAAAACCAACTTCAGGCCCTGCTGCCAATGGTTGGAAAACTGGTGGCTACATCGATAAACTCCCGAAAGATCCTTGGGGTAATCCTTACCAATATTTATCTCCTGGAATTAAAGGGGAGGTTGATATTTTTTCCTTGGGCGCAGATGGTCAGCCTAATGGTACTGGCAACGATGCAGATATCGGTTCGTGGGATCTGTAAGTTTCTCCGTGTCGCGCTCTTCTCGCTATAACTCAGGTTTTAGTTTACTGGAGTTGCTGGTGGTGCTGGTAATCGCCGGCATTATGCTGGGTGCCGTGTCATTCAATGCGATGCAAAGTAGCCGTCAGCGTTTGCAAACAGATGCGCAACGTATTGCTTTGCTGTTGCAATTAGCCCGGGAAGAAGCAATTGTCCGAAACCATCCTATTGCATTCGAGGCAGATCAAAATCGGTACCATTTTTTAGTACGTAACGATCTGACATGGGAGCCAATCCTTGATGTTGACATGTTGCGCGAACGCGAATTCTCTATGAGCCCAGTTCAACTGGCTATTGATCCAGTATCACTTGCCAACACTACCGACCTGCGGATTGTATTTGGTCGTGAACCAGTTGATAAGCCATTTGTCCTGAGTATGATTGTCGGGGAAGACAAGATAGTCATACGTGCAGATGGCATTGGCCATTTTGTGGTGGAGTAGGTATGAAGTTGAGTACGTATTGCGCGACGCCATATCAATTGAAAAAAACTTCAGGCTTTACTTTGCTTGAGGTTCTAGTTGCGCTAGTGATAGTCGGGACCGCATTAGGGGCGAGCTTGCGTGCGATAGGAAGCCTGACTCAAAATAGTAATGATTTACGGGCTGCAATGATGGCTAGTTGGTCAGCAGAAAACCGATTGGCGCAAATCAGGCTTGGTTCCGAATGGCCTGCCGTTGGGGAGCGTTCTTTCCCTTGTCCTCAGGGTGAGTTGAATCTGGTTTGTGAGGAGCATGTATTGGCAACGCCAAATCCTTTGTTTAGACGAGTGGAAGTTTATGTATTTGATGCCAATCATCCAGAACGAAGGATTGTTAAATTAACGCAGGTGGTGCCCAATGCCATCTAATAAAAATCGCTTCAACATTTCGACTGATCTTTCGACTGATCTTTCAATGAATTGCTCAACTAATAACAGACCAAAACAAGTAAAAAAAATAGTTGGTTTTACTTTGGTTGAGTTGCTCGTCGCAATTACTATTTTGGCGATTGTTGCTGTTCTCGGCTGGCGTGGTCTGGATAGTATTGTCAGGGCGCGTATCACTTTGACCAATGAACTTGAGCAGTCTCGTGGAACGCAGATTAGTTTTGCTCAGTTAGAAAACGACAGCGCGCATCTTGCCGGGACAGATTTGCTTGCGACCCGTGAGAGTCTTCGAGCATCACCGCAAGGCTTGTACATGATACGTACAGTGTTTGATGATAACCAACCGTTGCGCTTGCAAATAGTCGCCTATCGCCTGAAAGATGGGATCTTGAGTCGTCGAGAGTCTGTCGCTACCCGTGACTTAAAAATGCTGGATGCCGATTGGCAAAATGCCCTTAACGAGACTGACAATATGTCTATCGTTGTATTGCAAACAGATGTCGCATCCATCTCTATGCGTACCTGGAATAAGGATGAGAATACTTGGAGGGTAGCAGGCACTGATATTGATACATCACAAAATGCCACAACAGGTTCTGCAAGTAAGCCCATCCCTCTGAAAAGTGGGCTTGAGGTATCGCTCCAGCTATTGGGGCGCGAGAACGTGATCTTAAAAGTATTCTTGCTGGGGGCGGCGTGAAAAAACTGCCACATTATCAAGCTGGTGTCGCCGTTGTGACGGCGCTATTGCTGACAACGCTAGCCATCACCATTGTTGCTAGTTTATTTTGGCAGCAGCAAGTTCAGGTTCGCTCAATTGAAAATCAACGACTGCAACTGCAAAAAAAATGGGTCTTGCGTGGTGCTTTAGATTGGGCTCGTCTGATTTTGCGTGAGGATGGTCGTGGAAGTAACGTTGATCATCTTAAAGAAGCCTGGGCGACGCCTTTGGCAGAAACTCGTCTTGATGAATATGTTGAAAATGGTCGTGCGGATACCGAGGCCTCTGACGCTACTTTATCCGGTCAAATTACGGATGCTCAGTCTCGTTTTAATATAAATAATCTCTCTACGGATGGGGTCATTAACCCTAAAGAGGTAATTGCATTTGAGCGTTTACTTACCAATATCAAGCTAGACCCCTCTCTGGCCGCTGCAACAGCTACTGCTGTAGCTAATTCCCAAACAAAAAAAACAACTGCTCCTAGTGGTCCCTCAATAGTAACCAGCGCTGCTAGCGCATCTAGTGTTGCTGATACTTCAACGGCTACTGTAACGAATACAACAGATGCATCAAAAAGTGCGAGCAATACTGGACAAGCGTCAACTGATGCAATTCCTGAAGTACAATTCTTGCGCTTTACTCAGATCGACGATGTGTTGTCGGTCCCAGGATTTACTTCAGATATGTTGTTAAAACTGAGGGATTTTGTGACGGTGCTTCCGCATGCCACGCCCATCAACGTGAATACGGCATCGGCAGAAGTACTATCGGCAAGAATTGCAGCGCTCTCCTTATCCGATGCAGCCGCAATTATTGCAAGTCGTGACCGGGCAGAGTTTTTTGGCCTAACTGACTTTAAGCAGCGCTTCCCGGATAAATTAACAGATGTCTCTGCTAACGACCTATCCTTCGCAACAAACTACTTTATTGTTGCCGGTAAGATAAAATTAGGACGATCAACACTGAATTTTAGTGCTTTGATCGAGCGAATCAAGATAGATACAAAAATTATCTGGATAAGAGAGCTTTGATAGTCGTGATGCAGGTAAATTTTGTATCGCACTAAAATAGAAAATTGAATATGGCAAGTACACTGTACATACTATCACCGTCAAAAATCATTGGCCAAAATGGTAGCGATTGGACGACTCAAGCTCGTCCATTTGCATTGGTTTCTAATAATGGCACAATAGAGCAACAAGGCCATCAAACGCTAGTTCAATTAAAAACTATGATTAGCATGGCGCGCCAAGTCGTATTGTTGTTGGCCGCTAGCGACGTCAGTGTGTTGCAAGCTAAAGTGCCGCCGATGTCAGCCGCAAAACTGCGCCAGTCTTTACCAAATTTATTAGAAGATCAGTTGGCAACCGATGCTGCAGATGTAATTCTGCAATCGACCATGGTCGTTAACGGCATGTGCTCAGTTGCCGTGGTTGATAAAAACTGGATGGAGTCGCTTGCAAAAAGTATGCTGTTATTTGGCGCAAAAAAAATCTCTGCATATCCCGTACAAATGGCGATGGAGCACAACAGTGATAGTGCCACCGTTATGTACGAACAGGAGGGCAATATGCTGGAGTTTGCTGCTTGCTCCCTTGACGGTAATTTTTTGGGTTTAGGTTTGAGTGTTGACGAGATAGCTCAGCGCTCTGATGTGAATGAGAAATTGGACGTTGAGCTAAACACGGTTTTACAGACTTTGAAGTTGTTTCTGTCAGAAGATAGTGTTGTTGTTTATCTTGAGCCTAAAAAAATAGAGGCTTATCAACAAGCCATACAAAAAGATATAGAGCTTGCCCAGAGAATTACCTTGCAGCCAATTCAATGGAAAAACCGGATTGCTGGTCTCACTCCGGCCAGCCCAGATCTGATGGCCGGCGTAGCTTTGGCAAATCCGTCGGCGATTGATTTGTTTGCATGGCGTTGGCCAATAGGTTTAGCTGCTGCGGTTCTAATCATCAATTTGATTGGCATAAATTTTGAGTGGTTTTCACTCAAGCGCGAGGCTCAGCAACTGAGTTCGTCACTAGTGCAATCTTATCGTGCTGCTTATCCTAAAGAAACCGTCATCATTGATCCGCTAGCGCAAATGCAGCAAAAAATCAGTTTATCTAAAAAACTAGCTGGACAATCGGTGCCAGACGATTTTGTTGTTCTCGCTGCCCAGTTCTCTCAAATATGGGACAGAATCAGTGGTGCTTCCCCAGGAGCTAGCGTGCTCAGTATGGAATACCGCGAACATAGTTTGTTCGTAAAAACACGTTCGTTTAATCAGCAGGACCAGCTTAAAGCTGCGTTACAAGAGCAATCTTTGACTTTAGTATCCTTTAAAGATGGTTTGTTACAGGTCAAGACTGGTCTTAGTCTTGATGCTAAAAACAATACTGCCGCAAGCTCAGGGGGCTTGAAATGAAAAACTCGATGCTGGTAGAAAGCTTATCTTTGTTTTGGCAGCAGCGTGTGCCGCGGGAGCGCTGGATGTTGTCGTTAGCCTTGCTTACGATAGTTTGTGCTTTAATTTATGTGATTGGTATTAATCCCGCTTTATCAGGTAAGCAGAGTTTACAAAAAGCCATACCGCAATTAAGACAGCAAGTCGCAGAAATGGATTTAATGAGTAAGCAAAGCGCGCAACTCGGCAACGCTATGTCTGAAAATATAGATACTGTGTCGCGTGAATCGATTGAGACATCTTTGGCTCGCCGTAGCATTAAAGCACAAAATTTATCTGTGAATGACGATGTTGTCAGATTTCAGATTTCTACCGTTGCCTATGCCAATTTGATGGAATGGTTACTCGAAGCGCAAAAATCAACGAGATTAACGGTCGAAGAAGCGAAGCTAGCAGCGTTGCCAGAGAGTGGTCAGGTCAGTGTAACGATCACCTTAAAGCAGCAAAAGAATAATCTCTGACATGTTTAAGATTAGTCGATTGCTTTGGGTTTTTGCAGCTATTCTCAGCATGGTATTTACAGTGTTAATTTTTTTGCCGGCAAGTTGGTTAGCTCTGTTGGTTGAGAAGCAAACGATGGGACGTATTAGTTTAGGGGATGCCCAAGGTAGTTTTTGGCGCGGCTCTGCATTTATTGGAGGGGCTCCGAATGGAAATGCTCCGCTAACTCCCTTGCTTCCAGGACGTTTTACCTGGCGTATTTCACCCTCAATAATATTGGGGCAGCTTGATATAAATTTGGATAATCCGATATCTTTATCTCAAGCTATAAAATTAGAAGGTAATCTGGGTCAATGGAGCGTTAGTGGCTCAAGTTTGATTGTGCCGCCGGAGCGGTTGGAGGGGCTGGGAGCCCCGTTAAATACGATAGGTCCCTCCGGTCAATTGCGTTTGTCTTGGAATAGTTTGCAGTTCATAAGACAGGGCGTGAAATTGGATATTATTGGCGCCATGCGTTTAGAAATGAATGAAATGGCGTCGCGTTTATCACCCATAAAACCATTAGGTAGTTATTTGCTGACTATGGATTGGAAAGGCTCTACAGCGAACATTACATTGACCAGTATCAAGGGTCCAATGTTGCTAAGTGGAGCGGGGAATTTGTATGATGGACATATGCAATTTTCTGGGCGGGCAATGGCAGAGACAGGGCAAGAAGACAGGTTGGCAAATTTATTGAATTTGCTTGGACAGCGCCGTAGGGACGGCAATAAAGATGTGATAGCGTTAGAGTTCAAATGAGAAAAAATCTATTGAAAGTAATATCTGCCATGAGCGTATCAGTACAGAATGTGTTGCATCCCCAACAGAGTCGGCAAACTAATTTGAAGCGATTGCCGATAGCCGCATTCATAACGGCCGCCTGTTTTACGCTAAGTTTGTGTCCCGCGTATGCGCAAGATCCATCGCAAAATACTGCGGCGCTTAATTTTGTCGGGGCCGATATTGAATCTGTGATCAAGGCAATTGGTCACTATACTGGTGTGACATTTATTATCGATCCACGAGTAAAGGGACAAATTAACTTAGTCTCCGAAAAGCCTTTAAGTAAGGATCAGGCGTTCAAACTACTGACTTCTAGTTTGCGCTTGCAGGGATATTCGGTAGTCACCGGGGACGGTTATACAAAAGTGGTTCCTGAGTCAGATGCCAAGTTGCAAGCGGGACCAATACAAGCTGAATCGCTAAAAGGTGATCAGATTGCTACTCAGATTTACCGCTTAAATTATGAGTCGGCAAATAATATCGTTACTGTTCTGCGTCCATTGATTTCGCCTAATAACACGATCAATGCCAACCCTGGGAACAATTCCGTAGTTATTACAGATTACGCTGATAATTTAAAGCGTCTTACAAAAATAATTGGCGCATTAGATGTGCCCGCGTCAAATGATGTCGACGTCATTCCAGTTAAAAATGCAATTGCTAGTGATATCGCAACGATGGTCACTCGTTTAACTGAAAGTGGTGGCGCATCTGCTGAAGGTGGAAAAGCTGTTCTGTTGGCAGATTCGCGTACTAACTCCATCATGATTAAAGCGCCTTCAGCAGCGCGAGCCAATTTAATCAAATCCTTAATCGCTAAATTGGATCAGCCGACTACTTTGCCAGGTAACGTGCATGTGGTTTATCTGAAGAACGCAGAGGCAGTGAAGTTAGCTCAAACCTTGCGTTCGATTATTACTCAAGACAGCTCATTGCCGTCCAGTGGAAATTCTTCTCTATCTTCAAGTAGTAACGGCGCGAGTTCTTTGGGTAGCAGCACTAACTCTAATGCTAGCCTTGGCGGGTCATCGACGAGTGGCTTATCCTCTGGATCGTCCACTGCTAGCTCTTCTCAAAGTAGCTTGTCGAGTGGTGGTGCAGGTGGTTTTATTCAGGCAGATGCAGCAACTAATACTTTGATTATTACTGCAAGTGAGACCGTTTATCGAAATTTGAGAACGATTATTGACCAGTTAGATGCACGCCGTGCCCAAGTATATGTTGAGGCTTTAATCGTTGAAATTAAAGCGAGTAAAGAGAACGATTTTGGTATTCAATGGTTGGGATTATCTGGTAATAGCAATAGCGATTATCGCGTTGGCGGCGGTACGTCATTTCAAACTACCACGAGCAATAACATTGGTGCGCTAATCGCAGGCAATGGATCGGCACTGCCTGGCGCTGGTTTGACCTTGGGATTGTTTAAACAGGTAAATGGCCAGCTTGGCTTAGGTGCGCTGGCGCATGCTCTTGAATCCAATGGCAATGGGAATGTCCTCTCAATTCCAACTTTGATTACTCTTGATAATGAAGAAGCGAAAATTATCGTTGGTCAAAACGTTCCCTTCATTACTGGTCAATATGCGACATCTGCTTCTGCTGGCGGTAGTGCTGGCGTAAATCCATTCACTACGGTGGAGCGTAAAGATGTGGGTTTGTCTTTAAAAGTCAAACCACAAATATCTGATGGTGGCTCAATCAGAATGTCGATTTATCAGGAAGTATCAAGCGTAGACAACACGACGACGAATAGTGCAGGTCTAATCACAAACAAGAGCGTGATCGAATCTAATGTGTTGGTCGATGATGGACAAATTATCGCACTTGGTGGTTTGATGAAAGACTCGATCGAAGATTCTAGCGAGGGCGTACCTCTGCTAAGTAATATTCCTGTATTAGGTAATTTATTCAAATATCAAACTAAGACCCGCGGTAAAACAAGTCTGATGATTTTTATACGGCCAGTCGTGATTCGTAATGCAGAACAAAGCGGCAATGTATCCCTGGATCGCTACGACTATATGCGTACGCAGATTGCCCCGGTAAAAGGAACTGATATGAATAGTCTGTTGCCGGAAATTGAAAAAGGTAAGTTATTTAAAACACCTGTTGTAAATCCGGGTGATAAATCTGCGACGGAAAGCAAAGAGAGTAAATAACAGCATGCTAGAGAACCGATTATTGTCGTATGCGTATGCCCGTGACTTTTCAGTACTTGCTTGTCGTGATTTGAACGATTCAGCGGCATGTGTAGAACTAGCTGTATCCACCGAAACTAAACCTGCCGCTATTGCTGAGGTAGGGCGCCGTTTTGGCCGCGTTAAATTAAACGTGATGCCGCATGCAGACTTGCTGGAAATGATCGCCAGAACCTATGCAGGATCTGGCGGTGATGCTGCTGACGTAGTTGGTGAAGTAGAGTCTGATCTAGATTTGGCGAAGCTGATGCTGGATATGCCAGCGATTGAGGATTTGCTGGAGTCTGCCGATGATGCACCAGTCATTCGAATGATTAACGCTCTGCTGACACAAGCATTGCGGGACGGTGCATCAGATATTCATATTGAGCCGTTTGAGCAAATTTCGATAGTGCGTTTTCGTATTGATGGTTCATTGCGCGATGTAGTGCGTCCGAAAAAAGCGATTCATGCCTCATTAGTATCGCGAATTAAAATCATGGCGCAGCTAGATATTGCCGAAAAGCGATTACCACAAGATGGACGTATTACTTTGCGTATTGGTGGTAAACCGGTTGATGTCCGCGTCTCCACCTTACCAACAGGGCATGGCGAACGCGCAGTATTGCGTCTGCTTGATAAAGAGGCGGGTCGGTTAGATCTGAGTACCTTAGGGATGAGCCCCGATGTGCTGCCACAGTTTGATAAATTGATCGCGCAGCCACACGGTATCGTGCTGGTCACCGGGCCTACTGGCTCAGGTAAAACGACTACGCTGTATGCGGCATTGTCACGTTTAAATGCGGGTAAGACCAATATCCTGACAGTAGAAGATCCGATTGAATACGAACTTGCTGGCGTGGGACAAACTCAGGTTAATGCGCGTATTGATATGACGTTTGCCAAGGCACTTCGCGCTATCTTGCGACAAGATCCCGACGTCATCATGATCGGCGAGATTCGCGATTTAGAGACAGCGCAAATCGCGGTGCAAGCGTCGTTGACTGGGCATTTGGTGTTAGCGACTTTGCATACGAATGACTCTGCGGCAGCAGTCACTCGCTTGCTTGATATGGGCATAGAACCGTTCTTGCTGTCATCGTCTTTACTCGGTGTTATCGCACAGCGATTAGTGCGTAAGCTCTGCACCCATTGCAAACGTTTTGATGGTCAGGACTGGCATTCAGTCGGCTGTGAGCATTGTGGTCATACCGGGTATCAAGGACGAGTAGGAGTTTATGAATTGTTGCTGACGACAGAAGAAATTCGTTCGCAAATTCATCATCAGGCTTCCGAGGCAGAAGTCCGCATAGTAGCGCAGCGAGATGGTATGAAAACGATGCGTGAAGATGGCGATCGTTGGTTGACGGCAGGCGTTACCACCCGGGAAGAATTATTGCGAGTAACGAAAGAGTAAACCATCGTGCCAGCATTCAGATATGAAGCCATTGATCCAGATGGACTAAGCAAAAAAGGTGTGGTCAACGCAGATAGTGCGCGCGCAGCGCGTGCCGATTTGCGTAGCCAGAATTTTTTACCCATCACTGTTGAACTGATTGCCAATCAACTCGATGCAGAAGGTAAGAAGCGACGTAGTATTTTTGGCGAGCATTTATCTACAGTAGAACTGGCGCTATTTACCAGACAGCTAGCGAGCTTGTTAGAAGCAGGTTTGCCCTTAGAGCAATCGTTGTCAGCCTTGTTAGAGCAATCAGAACGCAGTTATATCCGTGATTTGATTGCATCTATTCGCTCAGAGGTGATGGCTGGCGCGTCTCTGTCTGATGGTCTGAAACAGCATCCAAATGACTTTGCCGATATCTATTGCGCGCTGGTTGCTTCCGGCGAGCAAATCGGTCATTTGTCGCGTGTATTATCGCGCTTGGCAGATTATATTGAGCGCCGCAATGCCTTGGTGCAAAAAGTCAAATTAGCCTTTACTTACCCGGCCATTGTCACGGTCGTTGCGTTTGCGATTGTGATATTTTTGTTGACCTATGTGGTGCCGCAGATCGTCTCTGTTTTTGCCAATACAAAACAAAAATTACCTCTCTTGACCGTGATGATGTTGGCGATATCTGATTTTGTGCGTAGCTATGGATTGTTCGTCGGAATCGTGATTGCAGTTGCCTTCTGGAGCTGGCGCATGGCGCTTAAGAATCCAGATGTCAAAATGCGCTGGCATACCTGGTTGTTAACGGCACCTTTATATGGCAAGTTTGAACGTAGTTTAAATACCTCACGCTTTGCTAGCACTCTGGCGATTACTACTGGCTCTGGCGTACCTATTTTGCGCGCTTTGCAAACCAGTCGGGAGACCTTGTCTAATGTCGCAATGCGCCAGCAAGTGGAAGATGCGACCGCCAGTGTACGTGAAGGTGTGGGCTTAGCGCGCGCGCTGTCAGCACATAAGCACTTTCCCCCAATGTTGATTCATATGATACGTGCAGGAGAAGTCACCGGAGAGCTGCCCGCGATGCTGGAGCGTGCATCTAACGCGCAGGAGCAAGATTTAGAACGCCGTGCATTGACGATGGCTGGTCTACTGGAACCAGCATTAATTCTGGCAATGGGTGTAGTTGTGCTACTGATTGTACTTGCCGTGTTGATGCCGATTATTGAAATTAATCAACTGGTTCGCTGACAACTTAATCACCGATATTGCAAACACTACCAAGCTATTGATCCTGACTAATCAGGCCAATTTATTGGGTAGATTAATCAAGGCGATTAACTTAGATGATTAACTAAGTTGAGTTATCTGCCATAAGCAAGGAATGAAATGAAGCGTGCCCCATTAATAGTCAGTTTTTTGATGTTTATTACCTTATGTATGTCCCTCAGTTTTTGGGGTATCCATTTATTTAAACCGCAAGCACGTGCTGTAGCCGTACCGATGCAGTCTGCTGCATTTGAGCCAGGTGCTGGCCAGTGGGGTAGTGTATTTGGTCAAAGTCAGGTAGCACAAGCGGCTAGTAATTATCAATTAAAAGGCGTGATACTCGCTGTTCGACAAATAGAAAGTGTCGCCATCATCAGCGCCAATGGCAGGCCAGCTCAAGCTGTTGGCATTGATCAAGAGTTATCTCCAGGGGTCACGCTGAAGGCCGTTTATGATCAATATATTTTGATTTCTGAAAACGGTATTTCCAAGCGAGTTGAGCTGCCACCATCAGCAACCATTACCAGCGCACCGATGAGTCCAAATGGTGCTGCTACCATAGCTCCGCCAAATCCAATTGCGTTCCCATCAAATAGTCGTCAGGTTTTTAGTGGAAATAATCCTGGTATTTCTATTAGTGGTGGCGTACCTGTTTTAACGCCGCAACCAGCCTCTACACCAACGCCTCCAGATAATCAGCAATAACTGAAGATTAGTCTCAATACGGCCCAATCAGGCCGGTAAGTCTTTTAAGTCTACTAAGCCTATTAGTGAATACACTTCCTCAATTTTTACAAGATGCCTTGGCTCAGGCTCATCCATCCTGGCATCCAGCTTTGTACCAAGGCTTGGCCGCAGTAAAAGCGGCAGATCCAGAGTATTTGAGTAATCTGTCAGGCTCCCATTTTTTACCTACTGCGGGACGTTTATTTGCTGCATTTGCCATACCTATTGATGCGGTACGCTATGTGCTGGTAGGTGAGGGGCCTTATCCTCGGGAAGATAGCGCGACCGGATTTTGTTTTATGGATGGTGCCGTCACAGATTTATGGTCGCAAGAGACTGGCGGCGGCTTATCCAAAAAAGTGAATCGTGCAACATCGCTGCGTAATTTCATTAAAATGTTATTGGTTACTGGCAGCTATTTGATGCAAGAAAACACTTCTATTTCTGCGGTTGCTGAGGTCGCAAGCAAAGCTAAAGCGACTGATTCTGTCTTCATTCAATCTCTGCCAGAGTTGCAAGATAATTTGCTCGCACAAGGATTTTTGTTATTGAATGCGTCATTGGTGTTTCGATCCGATGTTGCACCTGCCAAAGATGCAAAAGCCTGGCTGCCGTTTCTTCAATCCATTTTTTTGGCATTGAACGAACAACAAAATCAAACCACAGTAAAGCCCACCGTTCTGGTCTTATGGGGCAAAATTGCTGAGCAATTACAGCAGATGTCAGTGGTATCTTTATTTCAACAACAGATTGCTGAGCATCCGTATAACTTGTCATTTATTGGGAATAAAAATATGCAAGATTTTTTTGCCCCGATGAACTTGTTGCATAAACGTCTTGCATAAATACCTCTACTCATTCTGATCGTTAGCTATATTTGCCATTACGATAAATAACCGTAACAAAAATACCTTGGATACTGATTCAAATCTTCATTTGTGGAATAAACTAAGACTTGAAAATTTGTTGCTTTATGTTGCATAAAATTGCTTCGGTCTAAGCTACCGAAGATAAGGTCATCGCCAGTCGAGATAATCAGTGTAACTAAGATCAAACATGCTGAAAAAAATAGAAACTAATCAACTGCGAGTCGGGATGTATGTGCAGGAGTTATGCAGTTCCTGGATGGACACCCCATTTTGGCAAAAATCTTTTTTGCTAGAAGATCAAAATGTATTAAATAAGGTACTGAGCACAAAGATCAAAGAAGCTTGGATTGACACGATAAAAGGACTTGATGTTTTTCATCCCGCGGAAGATAGCGATGAAGAGCCTGAAGAAATTGTTGTAGAACCAACAGTCACTAAACCAGTTGAGCCGGTTGAAGCTGTCCAGATGCCGTCGTTTAAAGAGATACGAAGTGTCTCAATGGATGAAGAGCTAGGACGCGCAGCAAAAATTGTTAGCAAATCGAAGCAAGCTGTTTTTTCGATGTTCCATGAGGCACGCATGGGCAATGCTGTTGATGTCGAGAATGCCTTGCCATTAGTCGAGGAAATTGCCTCCTCAGTCATGCGTAATTCTGGTGCTTTAATTGGCTTGGTTCGCCTCAAAACAAAAGACGATTACACCTACATGCATTCCATCGCGGTATGTGCTTTGATGATCGCTTTATCCAAACAATTAGGGCTGAATGATGCCCAGATACGTGACGCTGGCTTAGCTGGTTTGTTGCATGATATTGGCAAAATGATGGTGCCTGCAGATATCCTGAATAAGCCAGGCAAATTGACCGACGACGAGTTTATCTCTGTTAAAGAACATCCAGAGGCTGGCTACAACATGTTATTGGAAGTAAAAGGCATTAGTGATGTTGCCTTAGACGTTTGCCTGCATCATCACGAAAAAATGGATGGTAGCGGTTATCCAGACCGCCTGGTTGGTGAGCAAATTAGCTTGTTTGCACGCATGGGCGCTGTTTGTGATGTGTATGACGCAATTACCTCTGATCGTCCATATAAACAGGGCTGGTGTCCGGCAGAGTCTTTGCGGAAAATGGCGGAGTGGAGCAAGGGTCATTTTGACGAAAAAGTATTCCAGGCTTTCGTAAAAAGTATTGGCATCTTCCCAGTCGGAACATTAATTCGGCTGGAGTCCGGACGGCTTGGCGTGGTGGTCGAGCAGCAAGTCGGTAAGTCTTTATTGTTACCTAAAGTGCGCGTTTTTTTCTCCATCAAATCTCTAGGTTATATTGTGCCGGAGTTGATTGATTTAGCCCGACCTGGTTCACAAGATAAAATTGTAGGCCGCGAGGATGCTAGTAAGTGGGGTTTAAAAGACATAAGCCGTTATTGGCTTGGTGATGCGACGGCCCCCACTGCTTGATTGGCATTTGAAGAGACGGTCCTTAATGGTTGTTGCCAAATAAAAAAAGCACTCATTTTGAGTGCTTTTTTATTTGGATTGCTATTCAGGGTAAATATAATACTTATGGTGAGTATATTTTAGTCGTCCAGAGATTAACTGGGCAATAAGGCATATTTTGTAAAAATATTGGGGAGTATATTGATTTTTGGCGTATTGAACTTGCGCTAGATTAAGCGGGGAATCTTATCCGTCTCTTTTATGATGGATGAGTTTTGCGCAAGTTCTGCGTCGATATCTCTAATTAAGACTTACGCAAAATTGTCCCAGTAAAGCGCAGCGACGAAGAAATTACTTCAGCGCTGCAAGAAGCTGGGCGGCTTTGCGTAAGTCTTATGCATGCAAAAAACTGAAAATTACTTCTCTGGCTGTATAACAACTTTGCCGGTAACTTTGCGAGCGGCTATATCGTTCAACGCAATCGCCGTATCTTTTAATGCATAGCGCCCAGAAATTCGTGGTTTGATTTTGCCTTCAGCTAACCAGCCAATTAATTCGCGCATTGCTGCCAGATTTGCTTTAGGTTCGCGTTTGGCAAATTCTCCCCAAAACACACCGACTAAAGAAGCGCCTTTGAGCAGCGTTAAGTTCAATGGCAATTTCGGGATTTCACCATTTGCAAATCCCACGACCAAGTAACGTCCGCGCCAAGCAATGGAGCGGAATGCAGGTTCTGCATAGTTGCCACCAACCGGATCGTAAATAACATCTGGCCCTTTACCATCTGTTGCCGCTTTGATTGCCTCACGCAGGTCTTGCGTACTGTAATTGATCGTCAGATCGGCGCCATGTTCTTTGCAAATAGCAAGCTTCTCATCGGACGAGGCCGCGGCGATTACGCGTGCCCCTAATGCTTTGCCGATTTCAATCGCTGCCAGGCCAACGCCACCGGCAGCGCCTAGCACCAACATCGTTTCTCCGGCTTTTAACTGAGCACGATCGACTACTGCGTGATGCGATGTGCCGTAGGTGAGAGTAATCGCTGCTGCAGTATCGAAATCCATCCCCGGTGGCATAGGCATCACCGATTGCGCAGGTGCTACGACCTGCTGTGCGAATGCACCGTGACCGATGAACGCAATTACTTTATCGCCGACTTTGA
The DNA here is from genome assembly GCF_040544445.1 of Undibacterium sp. GrIS 1.8. Taxonomy (NCBI): domain Bacteria; kingdom Pseudomonadati; phylum Pseudomonadota; class Betaproteobacteria; order Burkholderiales; family Oxalobacteraceae; genus Undibacterium; species Undibacterium sp. GrIS 1.8. The sequence continues at coordinate 69,158 of NZ_JBEONQ010000003.1, forward strand.
CAATGCTGACGCCATCACCGATAGCTCTTACCACGCCAGACAATTCGCTGCCTGGGGTGAATGGCAGTTCTGGTTTAAATTGATATTTATTTTGGATGATCAGCACATCAGGGAAGTTAACCCCGGCGGCTTTTACATCAATCACCACTTGTCCAGCACCTGCAACAAGATCTGGCAACTCTTCTACGACCAAGGTATCGGGTAAACCCCAAGCTTTGCAAAGTACGGCTTTCATGTATTTGTCTCCTCTTTAAAATAGTACGACCGTTTGATTTTGCGATTATGCCGCAAAAATCCGACGCTTGTCTCAAATTACAATGTTGCATCGGTTAAAATGTTTCTTATGAAAATCCTGATCAGTAATGACGATGGTTACCTCGCTCCTGGCATTGTCGCTTTGGCCGATGCATTAGCATCTATTGCCGACATTGTCGTGGTCGCGCCTGACAGCAATCGCTCCGGTAGTTCTAACGCCTTGACATTGGATCGACCCTTGTCAGCACAGCGCGCGTCGAATGGTTTTTATTTTGTGAATGGTACTCCCTCCGATTGCGTGCACATTGCGCTGACATCAATCATGCAAGAGAAGCCGGATTTGATCGTTTCTGGTATTAATCAGGGACAGAATATGGGAGACGATACTTTGTATTCTGGTACGGTAGCTGCCGCGACTGAGGGATATTTATTTGGCATACCTTCTATCGCTTTTTCGCAAGTAGATAAAGGATGGTCACATCTTGAGGATGCGGCAAAAATAGCACTGAACATGGTCAAGCAAGGTTTTGCCGCGCTGCCCAGACCCTATTTGTTGAATGTGAATATCCCTAATTTGCCTATGTCGGATATTAAAGGGATCCGTGCTGCGCGCCTGGGCAAGCGCCATATGTCTGAGCCGGTGATTAAAGCACAAGATCCACATGGTCGTGATATTTATTGGATAGGCCCACCAGGTAAAGCAAAAGAGGCAGGCGAGGGCACAGATTTTTTTGTGACGGCGCAAGGCTATGTATCGGTTACGCCTTTGCAAATTGATCTGACCAACATAAAACAACTGTCGCAATTGCAAGACGATTTTGGTGCGGGTGAAGCATGACCAAAAATGAAAAACGTTTTCCCTTGCAATTGTCTTCCGTGATGGATAGCGCTAAGCAGCAAACGCATCGTCAATCTATTTCAGCGCATTTGGTAAAAACGGCGACACCCCAGACGGCAACGCAAAATGCCGCCAAACATGAAGCGACTAAACACGATGCGGCAAAAAATTCGCTCCGGTCATCGTCGCTCAATCCTAATCCAACGACAAAATCTGATCAGACATCTTCCAACGTAGTGAGCTCTCGTCCTTTAGTATCGGATGGTGTGCGGCGCGCAATGGTGGCACGTGTTGCTCAGCAAGGCGTCAAAGATCGCTTAGTATTAGCTGCGCTGGAGGCAATTCCACGCCACCTTTTTATTGAGTCTGGTATGTCAAGCCAGGCCTATGTTGATGCCTCGCTTCCTATTGGGCATCACCAAACGATTTCACAGCCTTATATCGTGGCGCGTATGATAGAAATTATGCGTAATGATGGCAAACTCAATCGTGTTTTAGAAATCGGAACTGGCTGCGGCTATCAGGCTGCCGTATTGTCCTTGGTGGCAAAAGAGGTCTATTCGATTGAGCGGATTAAAGCACTGCACGAACTGGCTAAAAATAACCTGCGCCCCATGCGAATTGCAAATATTCGATTGCATTATGGCGATGGTATGTTGGGCTTGCCTCAAGTTGCACCATTTGACGGTATCATCTTGGCTGCTGCAGGTATGGAAGTGCCAAAGGCATTATTGGAGCAGCTAGCAATTGGTGGCCGCCTGATCGCACCAGTGGGTGGCGCTAAACAAGTTTTACAATTAATTCAGCGTACCGCAAAACATGAGTGGCAAAGTTCGATACTTGAGCAATGTCATTTCGTCCCTTTACATCAAGGCGTCATCTAAATTTGATGAATCCATTATTTAATTAATTGAATCTGCAATGAGTATGAAGAAATTAAAGTTATTAATCACATTAGTCCCCGCAGTTGCTCTATCAGGTTTTATCACTGCTTGTAGTACCACGCCCAATAATGCCCCGGTGATTGATCGCGGAAGTGACAGCATAAAAGCGGACTCCAAAGGTGTTACGGACGTATCAAAAGTCGTGCCAAAACCCGCCGATACTCGCGGTACTTATGTTGTTAAGCGCGGCGATACATTATTCAGAATTGCTTTAGACAATGGGCAAAGTTATAGCGATCTGGTCGCATGGAATAACTTAAAAAATCCGAATGATATTAAAGTAGATCAAGTTTTACGCGTAGCGCCGCCAGACGGAACCACCTCTGTACAAACAGGTAGCGTCAATACCAGTGGTGTAGAGGTGAGGTCGCTTACGGCGGCACCAATAAATCCATCAACCAATAAGACCAGTCCACGGGGTGATAAGCGTCCATATTCAGACGCCAATTTAGCTGAACTGCAAAAGCTTGATTCGACCGGCGCAGTGAGTCCCGCAACTCCTGGTGTGGCTAAATCAGATGTCGTGCCTCCGGCTGCGGTAGTCGCTGTGCCTAAGAGAGATAAACCAATTGAAGCCACAGCTCCAGAGAGTGATGTAGTGGATTGGATCTGGCCAGCAGAAGGGAAAGTAATCGCCGGATTTGATGATGCAAAAAATAAGGGACTCGATATTTCAGGCAAGCTGGGACAGAGTGTCATGGCTGCTGGCGCTGGCAAAGTTATGTATGCCGGTAACGGTATTCGTGGATATGGTAATCTTGTGATCATCAAGCATACAAGCACCTTGCTCTCTGCATATGCTCACAATAAAACCATTTTGGTTACTGAAGGACAGACTATTGCAAAAGGGCAGAGAATCGCCGAGATGGGTGATTCTGATAGTGATACTGTGAAGTTGCATTTTGAAATCAGACAGCAAGGTAAGCCAGTTGATCCGTCTAAATTTTTGCCGCATCAGTAGTTAGTAATCGGTAACTAGAAACAACGCTAGAATCAAGAGCAATCATTATTTAATTTTGGTTAGAAAATAATTAGTCAGTAAGTTCAAAATAGGATAAGTCGTTTAACTCACACTATGCCCAATACTTCAACTAAACATCAACTGCAATCGCCTGAAACGGACGACGATCAAGATCAAGATGGTCTGGTTGATGCCAACGCTGAACGAACCAACCCATCAGACTTCTCTGAGGATGAGGTTGAAGAGGCTGAGGATGGGCAAAACGATAATCCGATTTCTTTAATCGTTGCTCCGATTGATGAGCTGAAAACAGTATTAGCCGCTGAGTTATCGACCGATACGACGCAGCACTATTTAAATCAAATCGGCACTCGCCCATTGTTCTCTGTCGCAGAAGAATTACACTACGCGACTTTGGCCAAGCAAGGTAATTTTGAAGCGCGCCAAAAAATGATAGAGCACAATTTGCGGCTCGTCGTTTCCATTGCTAAGCATTACATCAATCGCGGCGTCGCCTTGCTCGATATGATAGAGGAGGGTAATCTGGGTTTGATGCATGCGATTGATAAGTTTGAGCCTGAGCGCGGTTTTCGTTTTTCGACTTACGCCACATGGTGGATACGCCAGAGTATTGAGCGCGCCATCATGAACCAAGCGCGCACTATCCGTTTGCCTGTGCACATGGTACGTGAACTGAACCAGATTTTACGTGCCAAATATCATCTGGAATCACAGCAGCATGATGGTCGTGATGCGGCGTTAGAAGATATCGCCCATCTGGTCGACAGACCGCTGGATGAGGTGCAAGATATTCTTGCTTTGTCTGAGCATGCAACGTCGCTAGATACGCCTCTGGATAATGATCCGCAATCTAGTTTGATGGACATGCTGCCAGGTGACAGCGAAGACACACCGGATATTCGTGCAGAACAGCATGAGATGACTATTTTGGTCAGAGATTGGTTGTCTAAGCTGCCGGACAAGCAACGCATCGTCATCGTGCGTAGGTTTGGCCTTGATAATGATGATCCCGCAACGCTAGAGACCTTGGCGGATGAAATGGGTATCACGCGTGAACGTGTGCGACAAATTCAGCAAGAGGCGCTGATTAAGCTCAAGCGATCCTTCTCATCACGTGGTGTAGGACGTGATGCGCTGTTGTGATTTGCCTGACTGATCTGCTTTGGGCTGCACTGTAAGTAAAGTAATTTCTAGCTGTTTGCGAACCTGCTCCCAAGTTTCTACGCGCTTTCTCCATAGTTTCTCCTATAATCCCGTTTTCTGAATTAAACCTGATCGGCGTGATCTGTGCATCACGCCGCAATTATTATGAATACTATTAATATCCGTTCTTTCGACATGGACGCCCGTGGCGTTGGTCATCTGGAAAATGAAGATGGCACTCCAGGAAAAGTTGTTTTTGTTGAAGGGGCTTTGCCGGGTGAGGTGGTTGGCTTCAGCACATTCAAAAAGAAGGCGACCTGGGAAGCTGCAAATATGACGCAGTTGGTGCGTGAGTCGTCACAACGGGTTAAGCCTAAATGTGAATTTTTTGGCGTATGTGGCGGTTGCTCTATGCAGCATCTGGAGTCAAATGCACAAGTAGCGATGAAGCAGCGCGTGCTGGAAGATAATCTCTGGCATATCAGCAAGGTGAAAGCAGAGACAATGTTGCGACCAATTTATGGTCCGACTTGGGGTTACCGTTATCGCGCCCGGCTTTCTGTGCGTAATGTACATAAAAAAGGCATGGTTTTAGTCGGTTTTCATGAGAAAAAATCTCGCTATGTCGCCAATATGGAAACCTGTGAGATTTTGCCGCCGCATGTGTCTGCAATGCTTATGCCATTGCGTGATCTGATTTCGTCTTTATCGATTATTGAGGCATTGCCGCAAATCGAACTGGCGATCGGTGAGGGTGTAACTGCGATGGTGTTGCGCATAATGGAGGCGCTGACTGCCGAGGATGAAATAAAGCTGAAGGCTTTTGCGGATCAATATCAAGTGCAATGGTGGTTGCAAACCAAAGGGCCAGAAACAGCTACTCCGTTTTATCCAGAGCACAGTGAATTGCATTATTTATTACCCGAGTTTGGTATAAAAATGCCATTTAAGCCGACTGATTTTACTCAGGTTAATCATCATATCAATCGCGTTCTGGTAGAGCGCGCTCTGCGTTTGCTGGATGTCCAAAAAGGCGAGCGTATTGCTGATTTGTTCTGCGGTTTAGGTAATTTCACGTTACCGATTGCAACTTTAGCAAAAGAAGTTGTGGGGATCGAGGGTAGTTCAACGTTGACAGAGCGGGCAATGGAGAATGCTCGTGCCAACGGATTAGAGGCAACGACTTCATTTGGTACGCGTAATTTGTTCGAGGTTACTGCGCAAGATTTCGTTGCCTTGGGTAAGTTTGATCGCTTTTTAGTCGATCCCCCGCGCGATGGTGCAATGGCAGTTTGCCAAGCCCTGATCGATTTGGGCAGTCTAGCACCAGAGTTGAAGCCCAAGCGCATTGTGTATGTGTCATGTAGCCCGTCTACGCTAGCACGTGATGCTGGCATGTTGGTCAATCAGGCCGGCTATCGCTTGAGCTTTGCTGGCGTCGTCAATATGTTCCCACACACGTCCCACGTAGAATCGATGGCAGTTTTTGATTTGGATTAATTTAATACTGGGTGGGTGTATTTAAAGTTGTCCATAGAAACGCTGGATAATATGGCTAATTATGCATATACTCCCTGTAATCCTAAAAAATTTCTAAATTTAACGCTGACTTAGTTAGCCAAGCTGATCATCCCATATTCTATTTTGCGGTTTTTGTACTCGCTTTGGGGGATAAGGAACTGATCTGATTGGTGCTTTCGGCGCCCAAGTACTTATTTAATAATAATTCTTGCAGGTAATTGTCTTTATTGGCAACTTACCTTAGGTGGGTCGTTTTTATGATAAAATCGAAGGTTAGATGAATTCTTGAAATTTTGTCTTAACCCTTTCATTTTATTGGAGTTTTTAGATGGCTATCGAACGTACATTGTCTATTATTAAGCCTGATGCAGTTGCAAAAAACGTTATTGGTCAAATTGTCAGCCGCTTTGAAGCTGCTGGCTTGAAAGTAGTCGCTGCTCGCTTGACACAATTGTCCCGCGCTGAAGCAGAAGGTTTCTATGCAGTTCACGCTGCACGCCCATTCTTCAAAGACCTGGTTGATTTCATGATCTCTGGCCCAGTCTTTGTTCAAGCATTAGAAGGCGAAGGCGCGATTTTGAAAAATCGTGATCTGATGGGTGCAACAGATCCAAAGAAAGCAGAAAAAGGCACAATTCGTGCAGATTTCGCAGAATCAATCGACGCAAATGCAGTACATGGTTCCGATGCAGTTGAAACAGCCGCCATCGAAATCGCTTACTTCTTCCCAGCGTTGAACGTGTACTCACGTTAATCACAGTTTGTAATATCGTCTTGGTTTTGTAGTGATACTTAAGCAGGATGTGAAGGAAGATGCATATGACGGCTCTCACCAATTTGTTGGACCTGGATCCCGCGCAACTCGTCGCTTATTGCGGTGAGTTGGGTGAGAAGCCGTTTCGCGCCAAGCAATTGCAGCGCTGGATACACCAGTTCGGTGCCGGTAGCTTCGAAGAAATGAGCGATCTCGCAAAATCGCTAAGAGAAAAATTATCTACGCGAGCCTTTATTGCCGCTCCTGCAATTATTAGCGACCATACGTCAACAGATGGGACGCGCAAATGGTTGTTGGATGTGGGGCAGGGCAATGCTGTAGAAGCAGTATTTATCCCCGAAGAGAATCGTGGAACCTTGTGTATCTCCACTCAGGCCGGTTGTGCAGTCAATTGCCGCTTTTGCTCAACGGGTAAGCAAGGATTTAATCGTAATTTAAGCGTTGGTGAAATTATTGGCCAACTTTGGATGGCTGAGTTTTTATTGCGTAAAACTAAAGGTATAGCACCGGGACCAAAAGGCGAACGTCAAATTACTAATGTAGTAATGATGGGGATGGGCGAACCTTTATTGAATTTTGAGCCAACGGTCACTGCTTTGCGTCTGATGTTAGATGATAATGCCTATGGTTTATCACGTCGTCGTGTTACGTTGTCTACCAGCGGTGTGGTGCCAATGATTGATAAGTTGTCCCAAGAGTGTGCAGTGGCGTTGGCAGTGTCTTTGCATGCCTCAAACGACACTCTGCGCGACAGCTTAATACCGTTAAATAAAAAATATCCGTTGCATGAATTAATGGCGGCTTGCAAGCGGTATTTGGATTATGCTCCACGTGATTTCGTGACATTTGAATACTGCATGTTGGATGGCGTAAATGATACGGATCAACATGCTCGTGAGCTGGTGCAATTAGTTAAAAATGTTCCCTGTAAGTTTAACTTGATTCCGTTTAACCCTTTTCCGGAATCGGGTTTAAAACGTTCAGCCAATCCTCGTATAAAGGCTTTTGCCCAAGTGCTGATGGATGCGGGATTAGTGACAACCATACGTAAGACGCGAGGCGATGATATTGATGCCGCCTGTGGGCAGTTAGCAGGTGAGGTTCAGGACAGAACGCGAGTGCAAGAGCGTATGCAAAAAATGGCGGAATATCAAACCAAGTTTGGTAAAAATTTTGGCAAGATCGTGGAGATCACTCAGTGAAAATTTTTGGATTGCACTATCGTTTTTTATCTGGCGTGTTACTGGCGCTGATGTTGTCCGCATGTGCAAGCAAAAAGCCTGAGGGGTTTAAGCCTGAGAATAACCAGCCAACTGAAAGTGTTGATTTGCAAAAGAGAGCATCCATTCGTATGGAATTGGCGATTGGTTATTATCAGCAAGGACAATACAAAGTCGCGCTGGATGAAATTAGACAGGCGTTAATCATGTCCCCTGATTTGGTTGATGCCTATAGTGTCAGAGCTTTGGTTTACATGGATATGGGTGAGAAGTCCTTGGCTGAAGAGAACTTTCAGCGTGCCTTAAAACTGGCGCCAAATAATTCAGATATTGCTAATAATTATGGTTGGTTTCTATGTCAAAACGGACATGAAAAACAAGGCATGACTTACTTCGACAAAGTACTAAAAGACCCAACCTACACTACACCGATAAAAGTCCTTCACAACGCAGGTGTTTGTAGTCTTAGATTGAAAGATACAGTTAAGGCAGAAAACTATTTTATGCAAGGTTTTCGTATTGATCCGGGTAGTCCGACAATCAATGCTAATCTGGCCAAAATTTATTTGGATCGTACTGAATACGAAAAGGCAAAATTTTATATAAACAGAGTACTCAAAGAAGACATATTTGCGGCAGACGTACTTTGGTTGGCGATAAAAATAGAAAATAAACTGGGAGACCAATCCGCCGTAGCTGGTTTGGGTACACAGTTGCGTAGACGCTATCCTAATTCCAAAGAGTACGCTCTGTTTCAGCGAGGGGCTTTTGATGAGTGATGCAGGTATGAATTTATCCGTAGAGAAATTAAATACCTCAGATATGAATGAAGATAATAAGCCTGAGTTATCGGCAACTCGCTCTGCTGGAGCGCTTCTAGCAGCTGCTCGTGAGCAAAAAGACTGGACAGTCCAGCATATTGCTGATCAATTAAAACTTTCAGTAAGGCAGATAATCGCAATTGAATCAAATCATTTTAACGAACTTCCTAAGATGGTGATAGTGCGAGGCTTTATCAGGTCTTATGCTAAGTTGTTAAAAATTGATGCTGAGCCAATCATTGAGTTGCTACCTAAAGAGAATGACTTGTCTGTAGAGTCGACGGGTGTTCGGCCGGTATTAGCTACTCCTTTTCTTGAGTCTAGATTGCCTCTAATGGGGCGGCAAGATGTCAATAATGGTAAGTACGTCTGGGGTGCTGTGGTGCTTGCGATACTTGCGCTTGTTTTTTTTGTATTGCAAAAATATGAGCATATTAGTTATATTCAGAATCTAATTTCACCTAAAGTGTCATCCAGTTTGGAAGCGCCCGCGAGCGCAGCGACTTCTAAAAATTCGACTAATTCTGTTGCCTTGGATACTGCCTCTGTAGAAAATAAATCGGAGGGGCAAGTGAATCTACCGTCATCTGAAGTGGCATCTCCAAATACTTCTCAGTCTGGTTCAAGCTCTATATCTGATATTGTGGTGCCATCAACAGTATCTGCGCCAGTTTTGTCCTCCAGTACTGTTAATCAGCAGCTAGCTGACCCGGCTCAGGCTGTTGTGCTTAATTCTGCAAATAATTTAATGAAATTTAAATTTCGGCAGGATTCCTGGATACAATTAAAACGTGAAAATGGCAGTGTAGTGACGTCTCATTTAGCAAGGGCTGGGACAGAAGAGAGTTTCGATCTCAAAGAGCCTTTGCAGATCAAAATTGGTAATGCGGCTGGTGTCGATGGGACATTACGTGGGGTTTCTTTAAATATTGCGCCGACAAAAGAGAGCAATGTTTTTAATCTAAGTGTGAAGTAAGTATGACATCTTCTTTTTCTGGCATAGCATCCGGACCATTTGTACGTCGCTTGAGCCGAAGTGCAAAAATTGTATATGGCTCACGTCAAGTTGTCGTTGGTGGTTCTGCACCAGTGGTGGTTCAGTCGATGACAAACACGGATACCGCTGATGTAATTGGTACTGCCATTCAAATTAAAGAGTTAGCAAGGGCTGGTTCTGAACTGGTAAGGTTGACTGTTAATAATGCGGAAGCTGCGGCAGCAGTACCAGCGATTCGTGCGCAATTGGATAAGATGGAAATAGATGTTCCCTTGGTTGGGGATTTTCATTACAACGGACATACGTTGCTAAAAGACTTTCCTGATTGTGCCCGGGCTTTATCCAAGTATCGTATAAATCCAGGAAATGTAGGGCAGGGCGCAAAACGCGATACTCAGTTTGCACAGATGATAGAGATGGCATGTTTCTACGACAAGCCTGTTCGTATCGGAGTGAACTGGGGGAGTCTCGATCAAGCTTTACTCGCTCGCATTATGGATGAAAATGCACAGCGTGCAGAGCCGTGGAGTGCGCAAACGGTGATGTATGAGGCGTTGATTACATCTGCAATAGAAAATGCACAACGAGCTGAAGAGCTAGGTTTAGCTGGCGATAAGATTATTCTGTCTTGCAAGGTTTCAGGAGTGCAGGATTTAATTGCTGTATATCGAGAACTTGCGCAGCGCTGTGACTATCCTTTGCATTTAGGCTTGACAGAAGCAGGTATGGGCAGCAAAGGTATCGTGGCATCGACAGCAGCACTATCTGTGTTGTTGCAAGAGGGGATTGGCGATACGATTCGTATTTCTCTTACTCCTGAGCCAGGCGGTGATCGTTGTAAGGAAGTCGTAGTTGGGCAAGAAATTTTACAGACGATGGGTTTAAGAAAATTCACTCCTATGGTGATTGCTTGCCCAGGATGCGGGCGTACTACTTCTACTGTATTCCAAGAATTGGCAGATAGTATTCAAACCTTTTTACGCGATCAGATGCCTGTTTGGAAAAAACAATATCCCGGTGTGGAAAGCATGAATGTTGCGGTGATGGGCTGTATCGTAAATGGTCCCGGAGAATCCAAACATGCCAATATTGGAATTAGCTTGCCTGGTACTGGCGAGTCTCCTTCTGCGCCAGTTTTTATTGATGGAGCAAAGGCGTTAACTTTGCGAGGCGATAACATCTCAGAAGAATTCCAAGCTATCGTATTAGATTATGTGAAGACTCATTACACTCCGTCTACTGTGTAACAAACGTATTTGGCTAATAAATAATTAGGTTGTAAAGTATGTCTGAAAATAAAAAAATAGAAAAAATCGTTGGCGTGAAAGGGATGAATGACCTTCTTCCAACCGATTCTCCCTTATGGGAATTGTTTGAAAATACGGTGCAGTCTGTTTTGAAGAGTTATGGCTTTCAACAAATTCGTACGCCTATCGTTGAGCCTACGGCCTTATTTGCTCGCGGTCTTGGTGAAGTTACTGATATCGTTGAGAAGGAAATGTACTCCTTTGAAGATGCAATGAATGGGGATAAATTAACCCTGCGTCCAGAGAACACGGCCGGCGTTGTGCGTGCAGCACTAGAGCATAATTTGACTTACGAAGGTCCACGACGTCTTTGGTACAACGGCCCCATGTTTAGGCATGAAAAGCCGCAACGTGGACGCTATCGTCAATTCCATCAAGTAGGGGCTGAGGCTTTAGGTTTTAGTGGTCCTGATATCGATGCAGAATTAATCATGATGTGTCAGCGTCTTTGGGATGATTTAGGTATGCAAGACTTACGTCTAGAACTAAATTCGATTGGTGACGCAGAAGAGCGTATTAAGCATCGTGTAGCATTGATTGCCTACTTTGAACAACATGAAGATATTTTAGATGCCGAGGCGCAGCGACGTTTGCATAGTAATCCACTGCGTATTCTTGATACTAAAAATCCGGCAATGCAAGAAATGGTAAATTCTGCACCTAAGCTGCTTAGTTATCTTGGTGAAGAGTCTATGTCACATTTCTTGGGTGTTCAAAAAATATTGCGTGACAATAGTATTCCATTCACGATCAATACACGTCTGGTGCGAGGCATGGATTATTACAACCGTACAGTTTTTGAGTGGGTAACTGATCAATTGGGTTCACAAGGTACAGTGTGTGCTGGTGGTCGCTATGATTCCTTATTTAGTATTTTCGGCGGTAAACCTACTCCCGCTTGTGGCTTCGCAATGGGCATTGAACGATTGTTGGAGTTAATGAAAGCATCTGGCGAAACACATGCGCCAGCCCAATGCGATATCTATCTTGTGCATCAAGGTAGCAAAGCACAAGAACAATCTTTCGTATTAGGCGAGCGTTTGCGCGATGCGGGGCTAGATGTTGTGTTACATTGCGCAACTGCAAGCGGTGTAGGTAGTTTTAAATCGCAAATGAAAAAAGCAGACGGTAGTGGAGCAGCCTACGCAGTCATCATTGGTGAGGATGAGTCCGCATCGAATACTGTCAGTATCAAGGCAATGCGCACGGAAGATATGGAGAATAACCAAGTCACGGTGCCGTTTGATACTGCTGTTGATTACTTGGTTGACCAGATCGCTGGGATCGGTGATGCAGGCGAATGCTGTGACGATCCAACTCATATTCATATTCATCACTAGACTTTATACAAAATGGCATACGATCTCGAAGAACAAGAGCAATTAGACACTCTCAAAGCATGGTGGAAACAATACGGCAACCTGGTTACTTGGCTGTTGGTAATCGCTTTATCTGCTTACGCTGCATGGACGGGTTGGACCAGCTATCAGCGTGATCAGTCAAGTCAGGCGTCACAATTGTATGACGTGCTACAAAAGGCAGTACAAGCTAAAGATAATGCAAAAGTGCAGCGAGCGGCTAATGATGTTGTCGAAAAATTTTCTAAAACACCATATGCGGCTATGTCCGCATTGACAGCAGCTAAGAGTGCTTTTGATGCTGGAGATATCAAAGTAGTCAAAGCCCAATTACGTTGGGTCATTGATCATAGTAGCGTGGAAGAATATAAAGCGATCGCAAAAATCCGTTTAGCAGGTATTGCCTTGGATGAAAAAGCTTACGATGAAGGACTAGCTTTTTTATCAGGTGATTTTTCGTCAGAATTTGCTGGAGATATTGCTGATCGGAAAGGCGATATTTATCTCGCTCAAAATAAACCTGTAGAAGCCCGCGCTGCATTTCAGAGCGCATTAGAAAAGACAAAAGAGAAAAATCCTGCGCGTCAGTTAATCCAGATAAAGCTCGATGCTCTTGGTGGTGCCGAGGCTAAGCTTGCAAGTAGTTCAGCTAGTAAATAATAGGAGTAGTTCATGCATTTTTCTGGCAAATTGCTGGCCTCATTAGTATTGCTTTCCCTCGCGGCTTGTTCCTCTATGAATCCGTTTGCGAGTAAGTCTGAAACAAAAAATATTCCGGCGACCTTGCAGGATTTTACCGTGACCATGCCAGTGAAGACTCTTTGGTCAAGCTCGGTTGGCTCATCAGGTGAATATGTATTTACGCCTGCTCAAGTTGGTGCGGATATATATGCGGCTGCAGTGGATGGTACTGTAATTAGATTGGATGCTGCTAATGGTCAGGCGGTCTGGCGTATTAATGCAGGTTCTTCTTTGACTGCTGGAGTTGGTGCTAGCGCTTCTGTAGTAGTTGTTGCAGGGCGAAAAGGTATGTTATTCGCTTTTGATACCGAGGGTAAGTTGCGCTGGAGTGTGCAAACTTCCAGCGAGATACTTTCCTCTCCAGCTGTCGCCAAAGATGTTGTGGTTGTTCGTAGTATGGATAACAAAATCGCGGCGTACGATATAGCAACAGGAACAAAAAAATGGTCTGTCGAGAGACCACTGCCAATTTTGACCTTACGTACTATTCAAGGCATCGCAATCGCGGATCAGTGGGCTATAGTCGCATTGCCTGGTGGTAAGCTAGCATCTTTTTCTTTAACTAATGGCGGTTTGCGTTGGGAGATTGCTGTTGCAGATCCTAAAGGTGCGACTGAGCTTGAGCGAATTACCGATGTTTCTGGAACTCCGTTTATTATCGGAAATGAGGCTTGTGTTTCTGCTTATCAAGGACGTGTTGGTTGTTATGACTTAACCACTGGTGCTGCGCGCTGGGCGAAAACTTTATCCAGCGAAGTTGGTGTAAGTGTAGATGAGCGATTTGTTTTTGCAGCGGATAATTCGGGTGCTGTATCCGCTTATGCTCGTAGTACCGGTGCTAGTGTTTGGCGAAATGATAAATTAGCTTACAGGCGTTTGTCCGCACCAATTTCTTTCGGTCGAGCTGTTGCTGTTGGCGACGGTTCTGGCTTTATCCATTTTCTCTCACGAGAGGATGGTTCTTTCATCGGTCGTATTAGTACCGATGGCAGTCAAATTTTGGCAGCTCCAACTGTAGTTGGCTCGAGTTTGATCGTTCAAACCAAATCAGGGGCAGTGGTTGCATTGACAACCGAGTAATACTAAATGAAGCCGGTTATTGCACTTATAGGTCGACCAAATGTCGGCAAATCCACGCTGTTCAATCGACTTACTCGCTCTCGTGATGCGTTAGTGGCAGATCTTCCTGGTTTGACAAGGGATAGACATTACGGTGAGGGACGTATTGGTGAACGTCCATTTTTGGTTATAGATACTGGTGGTTTCGAGCCCGTTGCCAAAGAAGGCATCATGCATGAAATGGCCAAGCAAACTAAGCAGGCTGTAGCTGAGGCTGATGTGGTTGTGTTTATCGTTGATGGACGTCAGGGTTTGACTCCGCATGATAAAACTATTACGGATTTTTTGCGAAAATCTGGACGCTCCGTGATGTTGGTAGTAAATAAAGCTGAGGGTATGAAATATAGCTCTGTTACAGCCGATTTTTATGAATTAGGATTAGGCGATCCGTACGTCATTTCAGCAGCGCACGGAGATGGCGTAACAGATTTAGTTGAGGAGTCGTTAGACATTGCGTTTGCGCAAAGACCTCCAGAATTGGAGGAGCCAGATGATGTCGTAAGGGGAATCAAGCTCGCGATAGTTGGGCGTCCCAATGTTGGTAAATCAACTTTAGTTAATACACTATTGGGCGAGGATCGGGTCATAGCATTTGATATGCCCGGCACTACCCGTGATTCGATTGAAATTCCTTTTGAGCGCGATGGAAAACATTACACTTTGATTGACACAGCGGGTATTCGCCGCCGTGGAAAAGTGTTTGAGGCAATAGAGAAATTTTCTGTAGTCAAGACTTTACAATCGGTTTCGGAAGCAAATGTTGTGTTGCTTATGCTCGATGCGCAGCAAGATATATCTGAGCAAGATGCACATATAGCTGGCTTTATCTTGGAGTCTGGACGAGCCTTAGTTATTGGTGTCAATAAATGGGATGGCTTGCAAAGCGACAGACGCGATGAAATCAAATTGGATATTGAACGTAAGCTGAATTTTTTGACATTTGCTAAGTTTCATTTTATTTCTGCTTTAAAAGCTAGCGGTATCGCTCCTTTAATGAAGTCCGTCGATGCTGCTTATGCTGCAGCAACAGCGAACTTATCTACGCCAAAATTAACTCGTGCGCTGATAGAAGCTGTTGAGCATCAGCAGCCGAAGCGTAAAGGCTCGATAAGACCTAAGCTGCGTTATGCCCACCAAGGCGGTCAAAATCCACCCATTATTGTTATTCATGGCAATGCCTTGGATTCCATTGGTGATGTATATAAACGCTATTTGGAAAAACATTTTCGAGAAACCTTTTCTTTAGTGGGAACCCCTTTGCGCATAGAAATGCGCTCAGGTAAAAATCCTTTCTCTAAAACTGAAAAATAAGAATTTTCATTTGATCGTTGGTGGATCTAGCAAGCAGCACAAGCGAAAATAGATTACAGTTACAAGGTAATCAACTATTGGGACTCTTGAACTTTTGCAATGTGTCCCCAACTCCTGATCACAACAACATATTGGAGCTGTTATGAGTAATAAAGGGCAACTGTTACAAGACCCGTTCTTGAATGCACTTCGTAAAGAACATATTCCTGTATCCATCTATTTGGTGAATGGCATTAAGTTGCAAGGTCATATTGAATCTTTTGATCAATACGTAGTTTTATTGCGTAATACAGTGACGCAGATGGTATACAAACACGCCATTTCTACTGTTGTTCCCGCACGTGCTGTGACCATCAATACTGAGTCAGAGCCCGAGTAATTATTAGGCATTTATTTTTTGAAAAATAAAATTTTTCTATGCGCGCCGTTTTAATCGGTGTGGACTTCGGTAAAGATGATTTTGCCGCTAGTTTAGAAGAACTATCTCTGCTCTCCCGATCTGCGGGGGCAGAGCCCATGACAACCATTACCTGCAAGCGCTCTAGTCCTGATGCTGCGTTATTTGTAGGCTCTGGTAAAGCGGATGAGATTGCAAATACCATTGCTGATGCTGAGCTCGATATTGCAATCTTTAATCATGCATTATCACCTGCGCAACAGCGGAATTTAGAGCGACGTTTGAAAATACGGGTGGTAGACAGAACTAGTCTGATTCTTGATATTTTCGCGCAGCGTGCTCATAGTCATGAAGGTAAAGTCCAAGTCGAATTGGCGCAGTTGCAGCATCTTGCTACAAGGTTGATACGCGGCTGGACTCATCTGGAGCGACAAAAGGGTGGTATTGGTTTGCGCGGGCCTGGAGAGACTCAGCTTGAAACTGATCGCCGTTTAATCGGTGACCGAGTTAAAGCACTTAAAGCTCGTATGGATAAGTTGCATAAGCAGCGTGAAACACAAAGACGTTCGCGTGGTAGAAGCCACACCTTTTCAGTATCTTTGGTTGGTTATACCAATGCTGGTAAATCTACGTTATTTAATTCGTTGACGAAGGCGGGTGCTTACGCAGCAGACCAGTTGTTTGCTACGTTAGACACTACATCACGACGTTTGTATCTTGCCGATGCAGGTAGTGTTGTGATATCTGACACGGTAGGGTTCATCAGGGAGCTACCGCATCAATTGGTCGATGCATTTCGTGCTACTTTGGAAGAGACAATTCATGCCGATTTGTTGTTGCATGTAGTTGATGCAAGTAGTCCAGTGCGCTTAGACCAAATTCAACAAGTTAATGACGTATTGAAAGAGATCGGTGCTGACCATATTCCTCAATTATTGGTTTGGAATAAGATCGATTTGGCTGGCTTGGAGCCGAGTTTGGAGCTAGGTGAGTATGATAAAATTCAAAGAGTTTTTTTGAGTGCGCAAACTGGTGCCGGAGTAGGTTTGTTGCGGCAAGCGGTTACAGAGTTTGCTAAAGACTATGCATTTAAAAGAAACAATCCAGTAGAGATCGCCCAGTTTGATGATGCGCGGTTTGTCTAAAAATTTATTCAGTATTAAGTCTATTTGTAGTTCAACTCATTATTTTATTGGATAACGACAGAATGTTCGTTTCACTTCTAAAAAAAATTGGCTTAACGATGTCGTTGAACGATCCTCAGTGGGGTCGTGGCTCTCAAAATAACGACAAGGATGGCAAGAAGCCACCTGAGGGTCCACCCGATTTAGAGAAATTATGGCGCGACTTTAATGAACGCATTAGTCGTTTCCTAGGCTCAAAAAATAATGGTAATAACGGCGGCGGTGGTGGCGGATTCACTCCTGATGCTGCCAGTGCTAAATTAGGTGTAAGCATCATCGTTGTTGTGCTGGCGTTTATTTGGTTAATCAGTGGATTCTTCATTGTTCAAGAAGGTCAAACCGGCGTTATTACGACATTTGGTAAGTTCAGCCATACAACAATGTCCGGTTTTAACTGGCGTTGGCCTTACCCGATTCAGGCTCATGAAATCGTCGACGTTTCTCAGGTACGCACCGTCGAAGTTGGTTATCGCTCTAATGTAAAAAATAAAGAGCCAAAAGAAGCACTGATGTTGACCGAGGATGAAAATATCATCGATATTCAGTTTGCCGTTCAATATAAATTAAAGAGTGCGTCTGATTGGCTGTTTAATAATCGTGATCCAGAGGGTATGATCAAGCAAGTGGCAGAAACTGCGATTCGTGAAGTTGTAGGGAAAAGTAAAATGGATTTTGTTCTGTACGAGGGACGAGAAAAGGTAGCGCAAGATGTCGGTGCTTTAATGCAGCAAATTCTTGAACGGTATCAAGCCGGTGTACAGGTTGCGAATGTCACGATGCAAGGTGTGCAGCCTCCTGAGCAAGTACAAGCAGCTTTTGATGATGCCGTAAAAGCAGGTCAGGATAAAGAACGTCAAAAAAATGAAGGCCAAGCCTACGCAAATGATGTGATCCCGAAAGCACGTGGTGAGGCATCGCGCATGTTGCAAGAGTCGGAAGCATACGAGTCAAGAATTGTAGCGACCGCCGAAGGTAATGCATCGCGTTTTAAGCAAGTGTTGGCTGAATATCAAAAGGCGCCTGCAGTTACGCGAGACCGTATGTATCTTGAAACGATGCAGCAAATTTTCTCTAGTACGACTAAAGTCATGATGGATTCTAAGAGTGGTAACAATATGATTTATCTTCCTTTAGATAAGTTAATTCCAGCGTCGGATAATGCCAATGTTAAGTCCTCACCTTCATCTGTAACAACGACACCGGCAGCACCAACCCCGCAAGTAACTGAGCAGATTCCGACGGTTGAGTTGCGCTACAGTAAAGACGGCAGATCCCGTGATAGTCGTGATTCTCGTGATCGGGAGGTAAGATAATGAATAAGTTATTTTCCTCGATACTTGCACTCATCATTGCAATCATGATTTTGTATTCCACGATTTTTGTTGTGGATCAAAAATCATATGCCATTGTTTTTGCATTAGGTGAAGTAAAAGCGGTGATTAGCGAGCCAGGCTTGCATTTCAAATTACCACCACCGTTTCAAAATGTTTTGTTTTTAGATAAACGTATTTTGACGATAGATACTCCAGATGCAGATCGTTTTATTACGGCAGAAAAGAAAAACATACTGGTTGATGCTTTCGTAAAATGGCACATTATTGAGCCAAAATTGTATTACGTTAGCTTTAAGGGTGATGAGGGCAGAGCTCGTGATCGCTTATATCAAATTGTGAAAGCAGCCTTAAATGATGAAATCACTAAACGTACTGTACGTGAAGTTATTTCGGGTGAGCGTGGCAAAGTTATGGAAGCGATCCGCGTCAAAGTTACTGATGAGGCAAAGCAAATCGGCGTAGAGATTATTGATGTGCGATTGAAACGCGTTGATTACGTAGATCAGATCAATAGTTCAGTTTACGATCGAATGAAAGCAGAGCGTACTCGCGTGGCTAATGAATTACGCTCTACAGGATCTGCCGATTCCGAAAAAATCAGAGCAGACGCAGATAAACAAAGAACTGTAATTCTGGCGGAAGCATATCGTGAGGCTGAAAAGATGCGTGGCGCTGGTGATGCTGAAGCGTCACAAATCTATGCGCAGGCATTCGGTCAAAATCCAGAGTTTTACAAATTTTATCGCAGCTTGGAGGCATATCGTGCCAGCTTTAAAACTAAGAACGATGTGATGGTAGTTGATCCAAATTCTGAGTTTTTTAAATATTTTAAAGCGCCTGGCGTAGGTGGCTCAAGTGGTTCAGCCGTCGCTCCAAGTAAGTCAAAGTAATTAATTTATTAAGTAATACTCGTAACTGACAAGGTGATAACGTAGGTCGTGCTATCTAATATGATGGCAGACCTACGTTTGTTGCGTTTGAGGTTTGATAATTTGTTGTTTGTTTTTATTTGATTGTAAGCTCATGCCAAATTGGCTTTTACCGGAAAATATTGCTGATGTTTTGCCATCCGAAGCACGCAAAATAGAAGAGTTACGACGTGTGTTGTTGGACAATTTTAGGTTGTATGGCTACGAGTTGGTCATGCCACCTTTACTCGAATACATAGAATCCTTGCTGACAGGTGCCGGTCAGGACATGGATTTGCGTATGTTTAAATTGGTTGATCAATTATCCGGCCGAACCATGGGAGTTCGGGCTGATATGACAACTCAGGTCGCAAGGATTGATGCGCATTTACTGAACCGTAATTCTGTAACGCGTTTATGTTATGCAGGCAGTGTATTGCATACGCGCCCGTCTGGCCTGCATGCAACACGTGAGCCGATTCAGATTGGTGCTGAAATTTATGGGCATGCTGGTTTAGAGGCGGATGCCGAAATCCAGGAATTAGCGTTAGCTTCTTTAGCAATAGCAAATATCTCAGAAGTGCACCTTGACCTTTGCCATGTCGGTGTACTGAGATCGCTGTTAGAAAGTGATCCCGTTGCTAAAAAGCATGCGTCCAGTTTATTTGCCTTATTGGAAGCGAAAGACTTACCTGCAATAGAGTTAATTTCTAAAGAGTTTAGTCCGGTCGTAAGGCAAGCTTTGTTGGATTTGCCTAAGTTATATGGCGATATCTCGGTGATTGAGCGCGCACGCGCCATATTGCCGCCATTTGCTGGAATTGCTGTTGCCTTGGATGAGCTTGATTATCTGGTGAAGCTCGCCGGTAGTGCGAAAGTTACGATAGATTTGGCAGATTTACGTGGATATCATTACCACAGCGGAGTAATGTTTAATGCTTTTGTGCCAGGCTTACCAAATGCAGTTGCTCGCGGCGGACGTTACGATCATGTTGGTGAAGCTTTTGGCCGTGCTCGCCCAGCGACTGGATTTTCACTTGATTTGCGCGAGCTAGCGCGTCTAATGCCATCGGCAGAGCGCAAAGATGCGATCCTTGCCCCATGGAGTAAAGATCCTGCACTGCGAATAAAGATTGGTGAATTACGCAAAAGTGGAGAAATTGTTATTCAAAGTTTGCCAGGTCATGAGAGCGAACAGGACGAATTTGACTGTAATAGGGCAGTCGTATTTGATGGTAGTCATTGGA
This sequence comes from Undibacterium sp. GrIS 1.8, assembly GCF_040544445.1. Taxonomy (NCBI): domain Bacteria; kingdom Pseudomonadati; phylum Pseudomonadota; class Betaproteobacteria; order Burkholderiales; family Oxalobacteraceae; genus Undibacterium; species Undibacterium sp. GrIS 1.8. Next base: position 89,560 of record NZ_JBEONQ010000003.1, read on the forward strand.
TTCTTAAAAGTGTAGGTTAAGTGATGTCACAAAATAAAATCGCAAAAAACGTCGTCGTTATTGGTACCCAGTGGGGCGATGAAGGTAAGGGCAAAATCGTTGACTGGTTGACGGATCATGCGCAAGGCGTGGTTCGTTTTCAAGGTGGACATAATGCTGGTCACACTTTGGTGATTGGTGGGCAAAAAACGGCGTTGCAATTGATTCCCTCTGGCATCATGCGCGCTGGCACTGCTTGCTATATCGGGAATGGCGTTGTGTTGTCAGTACCTGATTTATTACGTGAAATTGATAAACTGCAGGCCAATGGCGTAGAGGTTGTATCGCGCCTCAAAATTTCAGAAGCTTGCCCGGTAATTCTGCCTTACCACACGGCACTTGATGCAGCGCGTGAAGTAGCGCGTGGCGCGGCCAAAATTGGTACGACTGGAAAAGGCATCGGCCCAGCGTATGAAGATAAAGTCGCTCGTCGTGCGATTCGCGTTGCCGATTTGCTTAACGCAGAACGCTTTGCTGAAAAACTCAAAGAGAATCTGGATTATCACAATTTTGTGCTAACCAATTACCTCAAAGCGCCAGCCGTTGATTTTCAAAAAACATTGGATGATACCTTGGCAAATGTGCCGCGTATCCGTCCTATGGTTGCCGATGTTTCTAGCGCCCTTTATGCCGCATATAAAAATGGCGCTAGCTTGCTGTTTGAAGGTGCCCAAGGCAGTTTGTTAGATGTGGATCATGGCACATACCCATTCGTCACTTCTAGCAATTGTGTAGCTGGTAACGCTGCCGCAGGCTCTGGTGTTGGCCCAAATATGTTGCATTACATTTTGGGAATTACTAAAGCCTATACAACCCGTGTTGGCTCTGGTCCTTTCCCTTCTGAACTGCCGACGGATCAAGGTGTTGGAAAACATTTAGCTAGCGTTGGACATGAGTTTGGTACAGTCACTGGCCGCGCTCGTCGTTGCGGCTGGTTTGATGCAGCACTGCTGAAGCGTTCTGTACAGATCAATGGCGTGTCTGGCATGTGCTTAACCAAGCTAGACGTGTTGGATGGTGTTGATACATTGAAGCTGTGTACTGGCTATACCGTTGATGGTAAAGCCGTGGATATCTTCCCGGTTGGCGCCGAAGAGGCAGCTCGTTGTGTCGCTGTTTATGAGGAAATGCCAGGCTGGACAGAAACAACCGTAGGTGCAAAAAGTATGGATGCCTTGCCATTGAACGCGCGTAATTATATTAAGCGTATTGAAGAATTAGTTGGCGTGCCCATTGATATGGTTTCTACTGGCCCGGATCGGGAAGAGACTATCGTTTTGCGTCACCCATTTCTATAATTCAGCAAATAAATAAAATAAGGGAAGTAAGATGACGTTGCCAGCTTCAACAGATAAAGATTTATGGGTTTCATGGGAGTCTTACCATCGCTCCGTCGAGCATTTGGCGTTAAAAGTATATGAGTCTGGTTGGAAGTTTGACCAGATTTTATGTCTCGCGCGTGGTGGCTTGCGTCCCGGTGATACTTTATCCCGTATTTTTGATGTGCCATTGGCAATTTTATCGACTAGCTCGTATCGTGAAGACGCGGGTACAGTGCAGGGATCATTGGATATAGGTAAATATATTTCGATGACTAAGGGTAGTTTGCAAGGACGCGTTTTAGTGGTGGATGATCTGGTCGATTCCGGTGTCACCTTAGAAAAAGTTTTGCATCATCTGCGTGAAAATTTCCCAGGTGTTACTGAGGCCAAATCAGCCGTCATTTGGTATAAGGCTTGCTCGACTGTAAAGCCAGATTTTTATCTGGATTACCTTGCAAGCAATCCTTGGATACATCAACCTTTTGAAGAGTACGACAGTATTCGACCACAGCAATTAAATGCTTGGCTAAAAAAAGGTGAGACAAAAGAGTAATCATCATGATGGGAGCAAACAAAATTTGCTCCCGTTTTTTTTGATATTGACGAGACATAGATAATTCGAATTAACAGAAATCAAGCCTCACGCGAATTCAAAACTAATTACTCAATAGAAATACAAAATCGGTATTACCTATTGTTGAGAGTGATATTTGGTTCATGGATTTATTGAGTTAAATATACTCCCCTATATTTTCAATAAAAATGCTGTATTGTCCAATTAATCTTTCGACGATTAAAATATACTCACTATCAGTATTAATATTTTAGGAGCGTTTAGATCTGTCAATGATGTTCGCATAGCTGCTTATAGTGACTCTTAGTTCGTATCTGTTCGCAGCTTGTGAACAAATATAAAGCGGTATGGTGTTGCTTGAAATTCCGGTTGTTGTACACATAACCAAACTATTCAACGATTGATTACATAGCCTAAACAATTAAGATAAATAAGCAAACAGGCAATCAAAATGATCAGTAAATATTAACAAACAACGGACAAATAACATATGCACTACGGTGAACGTTTCAACAGTATCAGCCATACAGTCGGCGCCGCTTTGGCTGCTATCGGCGGTACTGTCTTAATCGTACTCGCAGCAAAATCTGGTGATCCTTGGAAAATAGTTAGCTTCAGTATTTATACCGCTACCTTATTGATTCTTTATCTGGCGTCCACGCTTTACCACAGCCTGCGTGGAGGAGCTAAAAATGTGTTTCAAAAATTTGATTACTGTGCAATTTACTTATTGATTGCCGGAAGCTACACGCCGTTCACCCTGGTGACCTTGCGTGGTGCTTGGGGATGGACCTTGTTTGGCGTAGTCTGGGGCTTAGCGTTGGCCGGTATTCTTCAGGAAATATGGCTGGCTAAAGGCGCGCGCATTATGTCGCTGATCATTTATGTAATGATGGGCTGGTTGGCATTGATCGGCATTAAGCCTTTATTCACTGCGCTAGGCCCATATGGCTTTGCATGGCTTGCTGCAGGAGGGCTGTTTTATACTTTAGGAATTGGTTTTTATGCTACCGATCATAAGGTGAAGCATGGTCATGGCGTATGGCATCTTTTTGTTTTGGCTGGCAGTATTTGCCACTATGTTGCAGTTTTATTTTACGTTGCCTAGTGATCGTAGGTAAAAGACTGATAGATTTAATTTCTTTAGTAATCAGTATGTTATCTGCAGAGCAGATGAGATAAAAAGCTAGGAGATTTATAAATATAACGATAGTTTTAGATGGGCTTGAGCAAAGATCGGAGTTGATTTTTAGATCGAACACATTTGCTTCGTTTGTGTCATCAATGAGTCGTGTATTCGCAGTTATAATCTTAAAACCGTTCGCTGAACAGATGAGATTTCTCCGCAATCAACTCAGCGACCAAATACTCGATGTGTAATGCATTGAGTAGTGAGTAGAAGCTAGAAGCGGTGTTGAGCGAAAGCGAAAATGGAAACGAATTTAGTCATCCAAATAGCAAAAAGCCTCGTTGAAAAATCAACGAGGCTTAAAATACTTGGTGCCCACGGAGGGACTCGAACCCCCACACCCGAAGGCACATGGACCTGAACCATGCGCGTCTACCAATTCCGCCACGTGGGCAACGAAAGACGTGATTATAAAGTATCCGCGTACTAAGTCAATAGCTTGGCCAGTCCAGGGACGTAAGATAGAGAGTAAAGTTAGGCAATTTGCTTGCTCTCCGGTAAACTAAGTACTTCCTGTAAAAGTGACAGGAACCAATTTTTAATCATACTGAAGAAAAGATTTTCAACTCTTGAATAAACATTCCTACCCCATTCCAAGCCGCGAGGAAATTCTCGGCATCCTGCGCACCTCTAGCTCCAAGCAAAAGGTGGAGACGATTGCAGACCAACTAGGCGTAAAACCTGAGGAGCTTGACGGCATGGTGCGACGATTAAACGCGATGGAAAGAGATGGGCAGGTCAAGCAAGATAAGTCTGGAAACTACACGCTTGCCAATCAGGATAATTTTATTTCCGGTCGAGTTAGCAGTCATCGCGATGGTTATGGGTTTTTAACGCCAGAAGACGGTAGCGAAGATTTGTTTTTGCCAGAACGAGAAATGCAACGCGTATTACATGGTGATCGCGTCACCGCACGTGTTGTCGGCACAGACCGGCGAGGTCGCCTGGAAGGTGGCATTATCGAAATTTTAGAGCGCGCTAATACCCATATCATTGGGCGGCTGCTCAATGAAAACGGCGTGTGGATCGTTGCTCCAGAAGATAAACGATTTAGTCAGGATATTTTGCTGGCGGGTTCGCCTGGCAAAGCTAAATCGGGACAAGTTGTTAGCGTAGAACTGACCGAACAACCGACTAAATATGCACAAGCAGTTGGCCGTATTGTTGAGGTATTAGGCGACGTTGATGATCCCGGAATGGAAATCGAAATCGCCGTCAGAAAATTTGGCGTGCCGCATGAGTTTTCTGAATCAGCAAAAAAAGCAGCCCGTAAATTGCCCTCAGAGATCCGCGATGCTGATTTAGTTGATCGCGTTGATTTGCGTGACATCCCGCTAGTAACAATTGATGGTGAAGACGCACGCGACTTTGATGATGCCGTATATTGCGAAGCCATTAAAACTGGTCGATCAAAAGGCTATCGTCTGATCGTTGCGATTGCCGATGTTAGTCATTACGTCAAACCAAATGACGCACTCGATCAAGATGCATTATTACGCAGTACATCGGTTTACTTCCCGCGCCGGGTTATCCCGATGCTGCCGGAAAAATTGTCGAATGGACTGTGCTCGCTGAATCCCGATGTTGATCGATTGACTTTAGTCTGCGATATGGTTATTTCTCTCGACGGGGAAGTGACAGCGTATCAATTTTATCCATCTGTTATTCATTCTTCCGCTCGCTTTACTTACACAGAAGTCGCTGCAATTTTAGGTAATACCAAAGGTCCTGAGGCAAACAAACGTCTGACCTTAGTACCGCACTTATTGGATTTATACGACTGTTTCCAGGCATTGTTAAAAGCCCGCCATCGTCGTGGTGCAATTGATTTTGAGACGACGGAAACCTACATCGTTTGCAATGCCGCCGGCAAGATAGAAAAAATTCTGCCGCGTACTCGCAATGATGCGCACAAGCTGATCGAAGAATGCATGTTGGCCGCCAATGTATGTGCTGCTAATTTGCTGGAGACATACAAGCAACCGGGAACCTATCGAATTCATGCAGGACCGACCAAAGAAAAATTGACGCAAGTCAGAAACTTCTTAAAGCAAGTCGGCCTTAATTTAACGGGTGGGGATAAACCATCCGCCTCTGATTATGCTGAACTCATGGGCAAAATCAAAGGGCGTCCAGACTCTAGTTTGCTGCAAACCATGTTGCTGCGCTCTATGCAACAAGCGGTCTACAGCCCGGATAATATCGGTCATTTTGGTTTGTCCTATGACGCTTATGCGCATTTCACCAGCCCGATCCGGCGTTATCCTGATCTGTTGACGCATAGAGCGATCAAAGCCATTTTGTTAGGCAAAAAATATGAACCAAAAGGGATAGATACCAGCTTGCTCAATACGACGGTTTCTAATGCTGCTCGTAAACAGCAAATTATTGATAAGGCTGCTGGTAAAAAGCCTAAAGCAGAACAAGATCTGACCATTTGGGATGCTCTTGGTGTGCATTGCTCTGCCAATGAGCGCAGAGCAGATGAGGCGTCCCGCGACGTGGAAGCCTGGCTGAAATGTTATTTCATCAGGAATAAACTCGGTGAAGAATTTAGCGGCACTATTTCGGGCGTAACGCAGTTTGGTATTTTCGTGCAGTTGGATGATATTTATATCGAAGGCCTGGTTCATATTACTGAACTTGGTGCAGATTATTTCCAGTTCGATGATGCACGTCACGAGTTGCGTGGTGAGCGCACTGGCAAGCGTTATCAACTAGCAGACAAAATCAAAGTGCAGGTTAGTCGGGTTGATCTTGACGCACGAAAAATCGACTTGGCAATTGTGCCAGCCAGCGGTACTGGTGCTCGCATTGCACCAGCGGCAGATGCCCGTGGTAATTCAGGCGCTACTGAGCGCGCTAAAGCAGGTAAAGCCAGCGTAGGTAAAGCTGGCGTGAAGACAAATAAGGCAAGTGCAAAAGCGCCGAATAAAATCGCTGCTAAGGCCGCTAGTCCTGCTGCGAATTCGCGTTCCGGTAAGCCTGCAACTACCGAACGCGCACCTCGCGCAGCATCTAGAAGCGGTAAAAAGAAACGCTAGAAGAAACGCTCAATTCCTGCATCAAAAAGCAGGTAATTGAGAGTGCTAAAGTAAAACAGATATGCATACGACATGTTAGATTTGCTGCAAATGCAGTAAGTGCTACAAACATTGTAAATATCCGATGTAGTAAATATTTCATGTCGTAAGTGCCCATGGAATAAGTGTCCCATTTAGTTGAACAAAGAAATAAATTAAAGAAGTAAATAATGAAAAATAAAATGATTTTTGGTTTCCATGCTGTGACATCTCGTATTCGTCATGAGGCGTCCTCAGTAGAGGAAATTTACGTGGATTCTTCGCGTGTTGATGGCCGTATGAAAGACCTGTTAAGTGCAGCAAAAGCAGCAGGTGTGCGTATTATTCCGGCAGATGATCAGCGTTTATCCAATATTGTCGGCACTCGCCGTCATCAAGGTGTTGTGGCAAAAGCAGGTGAGTTATCTTTAGCACGCAATCTGGATGAATTATTGGATGCAATTGAAGGTCCACCCTTATTGCTCATCTTGGATGGCATCACCGATCCGCATAATCTGGGCGCATGTTTACGGGTAGCCGATGGTGCCGGTGCTCACGCAGTCATTGCGCCAAAAGACCGGGCTGTTGGTTTAAACGCGACTGCAGCCAAAGTCGCCAGCGGCGCGGCAGAGACGGTGCCGTACATCACAGTAACGAATCTGGCGCGTACTTTGCGCGAATTAAAAGAACGCGACATCATGTTGGTCGGTACCTCTGATGAAGTGGATAAGACGATTTACGACGTTGATTTTAAGGGCGGTATTGCGATCGTCATGGGCTCAGAAGGCGAGGGCATGCGTCGCTTGACTAGAGAAATCTGCGATGCATTGGTTAGTATTCCAATGTTTGGTTCGGTTGAAAGTTTAAATGTCTCAGTTGCCTCTGGCTTGTGTCTATACGAAGCTCGTAGACAGCGTTTGCCGGGTGTCCGATAATATTCTTGTCTCTATATCGACATTTCTTTAGCGGTGCTCTGATCTGTTCATCTTAGCTCGGACTCCTCAGGAGTTCGTTTAGTGTCGGCAGGAATTTTCTGGACGCGCTAAGATGCATCTCCCTTTTGGTTTCTGCCATTATCCTTTTTTATCTTTTATAGATCACATCATGTTTAGCCGCTTGCGCGAAGATATCGCCAACATCATCCAACGAGATCCTGCTGCCCGCAATACTTGGGAGGTCGTGACTTGTTATCCAGGCTTTCATGCAATCTTGATGCATGGTTGGGCAAAGTGGTGCTGGACTCGTGGTTTGAAGTGGCTGGGGCGTTTTATTGCCCATTTGGCGCGCATAGTGACTGGGATAGAAATCCATCCGGGCGCAACCATAGGACGCAGAGTTTTTATCGATCATGGTTTTGGTGTTGTGATTGGTGAGACCGCGGAGATCGGTGACGACTGCACGATCTACCAGGGAGTGACGTTAGGTGGGACTTCACTCTCTAAAGGCGCCAAGCGGCATCCGACTTTAGAGCCAGGTGTGATTGTCGGTGCCGGTGCTAAAGTGTTAGGTGGTTTTACAATTGGTGCCGGTGCCAAAATTGGTTCTAATTCTGTCGTGGTCAAACCCGTGCCAGCTGGCGCAACTGCCGTCGGCAATCCGGCTCATATCGTAAAAAAAGAATCCGCGTCCGATGTTGGTACAGGCAATTTGTTTAGTGCCTATGGCGTAACGTCGAACGGTGATGATCCGATCTCTAAAGTGCTACATAAGTTAATTGACCATGCCGCTGCACAGCAAGAGCAAATAGAAAAATTAACCATCGCACTTGCCAGTGCAGGCATCGCCTGTGAGCAACAAGCGGCCACCGATAAGCTCAATCCAGAACAAATTAATAGTTTGGTTGATTGATTTATCTGCGGTGGTAATTTTATTCTTTTAGGACTTACGCAAAATCGATAATGTACTTTGCTTTTCTTACAGAGCTAAAATAATTTAGTCGGCCAGACCCTGGAAATATCAATCAAAAATGGCATTGAATTATTACATGTCGGATTAATATACTCCCCCCTTAAATTCGTCAAAATAGCCGTATCGACCAGATTATTAATGGACATCTAAATATACCGTATAGGAGTATATTCTAGGCGAGAGTGTTCAGATTGCTTCAGATGGAGTATCTAAGCGTGTTCCATCAAACTGATAACTGACGAATTCTCCATTGTCGTAGAGCGCAAGCCAGCCACCACGAGCTAGCTCCGTTGTGCCTACATCGCAATCCCAATCAGGTAAGACATAGCGTGTAGTTTGTCCGTGCTGGTGTATTGCAGGCCTGTGTGTGTGTCCATGAACCATGATCTTAGCGCCGCTCTCTGAGAAAAGCTTTTCTATCGCTGCTTGATTGACATCCATGATCGCAAGGCTTTTGCCTTTTTGTTCCATCTTGCTGTCTTTGCGCATACCTTCAATAATAGCTTTGCGCTGTGTCAGTGGCATGTTGAGAAACTGTGTTTGCCACGCCGTTTGACGTACTTGATTGCGAAACGCTATATATGCAACATCGTCAGTACATTGTGCGTCACCGTGGGCAATTACTATTTCCTTGCCAGTCAGCGTAATCACGCTTGGGTCAGGTAGTAACTGAGCGCCGGTCGCCTCTGCAAATAGATCGCCAATTAAAAAATCCCGATTGCCGGCGATCCAGAAGATCTCTGTTCCGGTATCGTTCACTGCGCGTAGAGCGTCGACTATTTTTTGATTATAGTCATCGACAATATCGTCATCGCCAGCCCAATATTCAAACAAATCACCCAACAAAAATAATTGTTTTGCTTGAGGTGCCTGCGTTTTTAAAAACGCAAAAAAAGCCTGGCTAGTTTTTGGGAGCAATGCGCGTAAATGCACATCAGAAGCAAAAAGCGCAACCAAAGTTGGCTGCGCTTTTGAGTGGTTATATGGAGCGATCACTATCGACTAATTTCTTTTCGTTTAATGATTTAAACGATTTCTGCTTTTTCAATCAAAACATTTTCTACTGGCACATCTTGGAACATGCCGGTACGGGTTGTTTTGACCGATTTGATTTTATCTACAATATCCTTACCTTCTGTCACTGTGCCAAAGACACAGTAGCCCCAGCCATCTTGTCCCGGATAATCCAGAAAACTGTTATTGCCAGTATTAATGAAGAACTGCGCAGAAGCAGAATGAGGGTCGCCAGTACGCGCCATTGCGATGGTGTAATGTTGATTTTTTAAACCATTTTTTGCTTCATTTTCAATCGGAGCATTAGTCGGTTTTTGCTTCATGCCTGGCTCAAAGCCGCCGCCTTGAATCATAAAGCCATCGATAACGCGGTGAAAAATCGTGCCGCTGTAGTGGCCGGACTCGACATAAGCGATAAAGTTAGCGACTGTTTTAGGCGCTTTTTCGGCATCGAGTTCGATTTTGATATTGCCATGATTGGTGGTCAGAATAACGGCCATGATAGTCCTTGATAAGTAAAGATGAAGAGGTTTTATTAGTTAGATACTTGATTGTATATCATTTGATTAGCTTGGCAGATTCTATAATGACAGGACGATTGGGAACGTTTTCCATCATGCCTGAACTACTGGTTTCGACTGCTTTGATTTTATTCACTACGTCCATGCCGCTAATGACTTTGCCAAAAACAGCATAACCGGCGGTGGCTAACAAGGCCTCTGCACGTGGCGCTTTAGTCAGATTGCCTCTGCGGCTAAATTCTACAGGATCACCTTCCGACAATACCTGATGATTTAAAAATTCGTTATCGTTGACGTTAATAAAAAATTGGGCTGTCGCCGAATTAGGATCATTGGTGCGTGCCATAGCGACGGTGCCGACATCATTTTTCCAGCCAGCTTCCAAGGACTGACGTGCTTCTAGCGCGATAGGCTTATTGGTTGATTTTTCTTTCATGTTTTTACCAAAACCGCCACCTTGGATCATGAAGTTATCAATCACACGATGAAAAATCGTGCCATTGTAATGGCCTGCTTTGACATAACGGATAAAATTTTCTACCGTTTTGGGCGCTGCTTCAGGATGTAATTCCAACACAATTTCACCCAAATTCGTTTTTAATGCCACTTTGGGAAAGTCTTGTGCGACGGCGAATGTGGTATTTAAAGCCAGAACGGATCCGGCCAATAAAGATAATAAGGAGAGCGCGCGACGGCGGTTGTATGACATAGTTTTCCTTGGCTGGTTAAACTTGTGCTTCATAGATGATTCTCCACTTAGCAGCTTCTTTGATCCAATACTGACGTTTACGTACGCTACTTTTACTTTTACCTGCAATCGTCTCCTGGGTGAAGGTGCTGACGATTAACTCATCTTTGCCTGGGTAACGGAATTGCGTTACTTCTTTCAGCTTGATAGACAGATGCTGCAAGCCCTCAATCGCTTGTTGCTGCTTTGGAAACCAAACGTTGAGATTGTCGCCCTGCATGGTCTTAAAATTTCTTGAATAATTATTCAGCAGACGATTCGGATTTTGACTTTCTAAATCCGCACGCCAGTCTTCTAACATTTTACTGGCAGATTGTTTCTCTACATTCCATTTTGCTGCCGTCAAAAATTCTAATTGCTCGCTGATGATCACAGGTGTTTTGCCGATGTCAATCATGGCAGCAATTTTTAAAAAATCAGGATTAGTCAAAACAACGCATCCATCAGATGCCATAGGCGGGCGGCTAAAATTTTCTGATGGAACACCATGCAACCAAATGCCTGATCCGCTGCGGCCATTGATTTTATCCCATTCGTTTGGATAGTTAATTGGTAGCGCACCAGGACCATAAAAGTCAGGGAGTTTAGAGCCGGACAGATGACTCGTAATGTAGTACACACCTATCGGCGTCTTTTGATCGCCTTCTTTTGATTTATTGATGCCAAACTTGCCTTGGCTGACATAAAAATCGGTAAGGAATTTGAGTTGTCCATGCTCGTTTTCATACAAATACAGACGTGATTTTTTTGCGTCAACTAGTAAGACTTGTTTTTGATCTTCTCTGAGCTGCAGAATATTTCGTGGCACTAGATTAGGGTCTGGTTTTTCACGAATCGCTTTTAGTCGGACAATCGCCTCGTCACGCAGGTCTTTGAGTTTTTCTGCCGATCCGTTTGAGCTGCCACCAAAGCTATTCACCGGGCGGGTATGCATCAAGAGTAAATCTCCGCGTATCAAATGTCCTAATTGGAAATTTGGATAGGCTTCTACCAGATCATCCGCTTTTAACTGAGCCTCTTGCAAATGATTTGCGGCAAGATTTTTATAGACTTCAATTAATAAAATATCTGGATCAGGCAGGTGCTGAATGGCATCGGCAGACGCTGTTTTCTCATTACGTGACTTAGCATGAAGTAATGATGGCACTGTGAAAAGTGACATCGTTATCAACAATAAAAAACTCAAACAAAAATATTGTCTAGCTTTAAGCAGACGAGAATAAAAAAACACAGCAGAGCGATACATCAGCTACCCGCACGCTCCTGCTTGATGAGCCATTTCCCATCCTGTTTTACCAGCGCTAAGGTTTTGCGACTATTGGCTGTCAGTTGGTCAGAGCTATAAATTTGACGGAATTTTACGGTGGCATTGTTACCATCAATACTGACTTTAGCTGATTCAATCTTGACGTTAATGTGACCTTTGCCCTCAATTCTGGCGCGACGTTCTTCGGCCCAAGCTTTGCGGGTTTCACCTTTGGGAGTATCGAAGTCTTTGGCGTAATGGGCAAGATATGCACTGGTATCTTTACCACTCCATGCTTTTGCCCAGCTTTCTACTACTTTCAAAGCGTCATCCTGATCATTATTTGTTGCGGCAATAACCGGTTTTGCTTCTACTTTTGGATCGGTTTTTGGTGTCGCTTTAGTCTCAACTTTTGCTGTTTTAACCGGGTCTGGCTCTGCTCTGGCCGGAGCGACTTTAGTTGGATTTGCCGCAGCGACGGCAGGCGCGCTGCTTGCTGCTTTAGGGTTGGTGCCGCCTGTCGTATTGCCAATCAGATTTTTGACTAGCGTCAGTTTTAGTTTTGCACCGGTGTTTGCAGAATCAAGTTGCAGGGCTTTGTCGTACGATTGGCTCGCTAATTTCGCGTAGACGTCACCTAAGTTCTCATGCGCTGTGCCATAAGTAGGGTTAGTCCGAATCGCCATTTCTAACGATGCTCTGGCTTTATCGTATTGTCCTGTGGAGGCATACAATACTGCCAGATTATTATAAGGTTCTGGCAACTCAGGGTAATCGTCGGTCAACTTGGAAAATACCGTAATCGCTTCTGATGATTTATTTTGATCAGTCAGAATCAAACCTTTAAGAAAGCGTAATTGCGCGTCTTTAGGGCGTTGGACTAATAATGCGTCCAGTTTTGCAGAGGCCTCTACCGTTTGTCCAGCACGAAACATTTTAGAAATATCCGATGCGTCATCCGCAAAAGATGGCGATGACATCAGCGCCAAAGACAGGCTTGATAACGCAAAAACACTTTTAAAGATGTGGCGCATAGTAAATGGACTTGGTTTCATTAGTGAACAGAGGAACATCGCTTCGGCAATGTTATACTGAGTATAAAGCGACATCTTAACAAAGATGCGCACAAAATGGGTTTTTGACACGTTTTAGCTTTAACAAGTAAACATGCCGACAACGGAGTTTATTTGCTTAATGCCATTGCGCGCAATCATCTTGCAAAACAATTTACACGCAGCTCATGACTAAACAAAAAATATACAACACCCTGACTCGCGAAAAGCAAATCTTCGTCCCGATTGAACCTGGCAAAATTCGTATGTATGTATGCGGTATGACGGTCTATGACTATTGTCATTTAGGGCATGCGCGCGTGATGGTCGTTTTTGATATGGTGCAGCGCTGGTTGAGAAATTCTGGTTTTGATGTGACCTATGTACGGAATATCACGGACATCGACGACAAAATCATCAAACGCGCAGTTGAGAACGGTGAAACAATTTCGCAACTGACCGGTCGTTTTATCGATTATATGAATGAGGATGCTGAGGCCTTGGGTGTGCAGGCACCTGATTATGCGCCGCGGGCAACGCAATATATTCCACAAATGCTCAATTTGATCGGCAAGTTGGAAGCAAATGGTTTGGCGTATAAAGCAACTGATGGTGATGTTAATTATTCTGTTCGTGACTTTGCTGGTTATGGCAAGTTATCGGGTAAGTCATTAGACGATCTGCGCGCTGGTGAAAGAATCGATATTAATACCGGTAAACGTGACCCTTTGGATTTTGTACTTTGGAAGTCCGCTAAAGAAACCGAACCTGAAGAAGTGAAATGGCAATCGCCATGGGGAACGGGACGACCGGGTTGGCATATTGAATGCTCAGCAATGGCAGGTGATTTATTGGGTGAGCAATTTGATATTCATGGTGGCGGGCAAGATTTGCAGTTCCCTCATCATGAAAACGAAATTGCGCAGTCTGAGGGCGCTCATCAGCACACTTTCGTTAATTATTGGATGCATAACGGGTTTGTACGTTTGGACAACGAAAAAATGTCTAAATCGTTGGGTAACTTTTTTACGATACGTGATGTTCTCAAAAAATACGACCCGGAAGTGGTTCGTTTCTTCATATTAAGAGCACATTATCGTAGCCCACTAAATTATTCTGATGCGCATTTGGATGACGCAAAATCAGCTTTGACTCGTTTGTACAATGCTTTAAAAGAAATACCAGGTGACGCATTACCTCTGGATCTGAGTGATGCCTACGCCCAACGTTTTGCTGATGCAATGCTGGATGATTTCAATACACCAATTGCAATCTCTGTCTTGTTTGACTTGGCAAATGACCTGAATAAAACGAAATCCCCTATACTTGCGCGACAATTAAAAGCCTTAGCTGGAACGATAGGCTTGCTACAACGCTCGCCAAGCGAGTATTTGCATGCATCTCCCCAAATTTTGAATGACAACGATATGACCCAGATCCAGTCAAGGATTGATGCGCGTACTGCGGCAAAAATAGCAAAGAATTTTGCGGAATCCGACCGGCTTCGTAACGAACTTTTAGCTGAAGGCATTATTCTTGAGGACAAAGCTGGTGGTTTGACCGAGTGGCGCAGGGCATGAGTGTTATCGAAAAAATAGGTCTTTCATCTAAAGATATGCCGCAAGTACCAGCATATTGGGAGAGTGCAAAAGTTGAGTTGATGAAACGCGATAGAATTATGCGCAAACTGATCCCTCAATTTGGCGATTTGTATCTAATTGGTCGCGACGACCCTTTTACAACCCTCACGCGCTCTATTTTAGCTCAGCAAATTTCGGTAAAATCCGCAGATGCTTTATGGCAACGCTTCCTCGAACTTTGCCCAAAATGTACATATGTACAAGTGTTGAAAGCCGGAAGCGATAAATTGCTTGCCTGCGGCTTGTCCAAACGCAAAACAGAATATATTCTTGACCTTGCTGAGCATTTTAAAGAGAAAAGACTGCACGTCGACAAATGGGCGGAGATGGCCGACGAAGACGTCATTTCGGAGTTAATACAAATTCGGGGCATAGGACGCTGGACAGCAGAGATGTTTTTGATATTTAATCTGCTCCGTCCGAATATTTTGCCTTTGGATGATCCCGGATTACTTAAAGGCATTAGTACTAACTATTTTTCCGGTGAGCCCGTTTCTCGCAGTGATGCAAGAGAGGTGGCTGCAAACTGGGGCACTTGGTGCACGGTGGCAACCTGGTATTTATGGCGCAGCCTTGATCCGGTAGCAGAATAATATTTTAAAGTTAAGAAACAGCGGCTTGGTTTTGACTGATGTTGAGATCAATGTTGTCAATTGGGAGTCACAATGACTAAAACGACATTTCTGGGGTTTGAGCAATCTATTGCAGAGCTCGAAACAAAAATTGAAGAATTGCGCTTTGTGCAAGATGATTCTGCAGTAGATATTTCTGAAGAGATCGACCGGTTATCTAAAAAGAGCCAGATGTTGACCAAAGATATCTATGCAAAACTCACTCCTTGGCAAGTCTCACAAATTTCTCGTCATCCGCAACGTCCTTACACAATGGACTATGTGAACCAGATATTCACTGATTTCCATGAGTTGCACGGCGACCGTAGTTTTGCAGATGATCAGGCGATTGTTGGTGGATTGGCTCGTTTTAACGGGCAATCTTGTATGGTAATCGGGCATCAAAAAGGACGCGACACAAAAGAACGCGCAATGCGTAACTTCGGTATGCCGAAGCCAGAAGGCTACAGAAAAGCCATGCGTCTGATGAAACTGGCTGAGAAATTTAATATTCCCGTATTTACTTTTATCGATACCACCGGTGCCTGGCCTGGGATTGACGCTGAAGAACGCGGACAGTCTGAGGCTATTGGCCACAATTTGTATGTGATGGCAGAGTTAAAAGTGCCACTAATCGCAACTATTATCGGTGAGGGTGGTTCTGGTGGCGCATTGGCACTGGCGGTTGGCGATGCAGTATTGATGCTGCAATATGCAACTTATTCAGTCATTTCGCCTGAGGGCTGCGCTTCTATTTTATGGAAAACTTCTGACCGTGCTGCGGATGCGGCTGAGGCATTAGGTCTTACAGCGCATCGATTAAAAGCGATGGGTTTGATCGATAAAATTATCAATGAGCCTTTAGGTGGCGCGCATCGCGACCCTAAGCAAATGTGTGCTTTCGTAAAGCGTGCATTAGCAGATACTTTGCGTCAATTTCAAGGCGTTAAAACCAAAGATTTATTGGCAGCACGTCATGAAAAATTGATGAGCTATGGTAAGTTCAAGGAAACTAAACTGTCAGAATGACGGCGACCAAAAATGAGCGTACGTTGGCTTATCATTTTGAACGCACGCTTAACGAGATACTTTCAAAAAATGCTTTGTCTTTGCCGGAACAAGGTTTGGCCGTCGCTTATAGCGGCGGTTTAGATTCTTCAGTCTTACTTGCTTTGGCAAATCAGTTTTGCCAGAAACATAAAATCCCACTTTTTGCATTTCATGTACACCATGGTTTAAGCATTAATGCCGATGCTTGGCTCAAACATTGCGCATCGGTTTGTGCTTTGTCAGGTGTTACTTTTGCTGGCGTCAAAGTCATAGTGGATCAGCAAAGCAAGGATGGTATTGAATCCTCTGCACGTGAGGCACGTTATAAAGCGCTAGGTGCTTTATGCCAAGAACGACAACTACCTATTATCCTGACGGCGCATCATCAAGACGATCAGGCCGAAACTGTATTGCTACAGTTATTACGTGGCTCTGGTGTTGCTGGGCTATCCGGGATGGATTTATCTAATAAAGCACCTAAATTATTAGGGTCGGATACCGTCATGTTGGCCAGGCCCTTGCTTGGAGTGACGCGACAAAGCTTGTTGGACTATTCCGATGAAGCAACGATTGCTTATGTCGACGACGAATCTAATGCAGATCAGCGTTATGCCCGAAATGCCTTACGACATCAGGTGATGTCCGTCTTATCGGTGATTTCGCCTGGCTACACTGAACGCTTGGCAAGAAGTGCCTCCCACGCCCAGTCAACAAACCGATTACTGGCGGAATTAGCGCGGCAAGATAGAAGTGTCTGCGAAATAGATGGCGCATTGGATATTAGTTTGTTGCGTAATTACAGCATTGACCGCATCGATAATTTATTGCGATTTTGGCTGGGAGAGCAGGGCGTGTGCATGCCAACTACTGCCAGGCTAACAGAAATGCGACATCAGCTTTTTGATGGGCGAGACGACGCAAAAATTAGTGTCTTTCACGATACGTTGGGGATTCATCGATACAAGAATAAAATTTACGCTTCCCCGAAAGATGTTGTAAAAGGCAGTGAGATAACTCCAATACAATTTAATTGGAATGGCGAGCCCAGCATCCCATTTCTTAGTTACGGTGGAACCTTATATTTTGAAGAGTGTTCTTCGGGAGTTGATCTGATTTGGTTAAAGCAACAAGTTTTGACTATACATCCTCGCCAAGGTGGTGAACGCTTGAAGTTGGCATTTAATCGGCCAACCAGAGATATCAAAAGTCATTACCAAACCTTGAAAATCCCATTTTGGCAACGAGAACGTTTGCCATTTATATCTGCTGGAAGCAAACTCTTGTTTGCTGCTGGTGTCGGCATGGAGTCCGCATTTTTCACAGACGATGCAAACGTAAAAATCTGTATCAAGTGGGAATCTGATGCTAATTAACCGAGCACGTAAAAGAATCATGGTTTTAGAATGAAGCACCAAAATATACGCAGTGTTTATTCTGGTTTATGTTGTCGTCGATGCGTAAATTTAGATGATTATATTTATACTCCAGGTATGTA
The DNA here is from genome assembly GCF_040544445.1 of Undibacterium sp. GrIS 1.8. NCBI lineage: Bacteria > Pseudomonadati > Pseudomonadota > Betaproteobacteria > Burkholderiales > Oxalobacteraceae > Undibacterium > Undibacterium sp. GrIS 1.8. Next base: position 107,031 of record NZ_JBEONQ010000003.1, read on the forward strand.
TATTCGGTTGTCCATATAATCATTGAGGTAGCAGCCATTTTTTGGAATTGTTATGGGGAGTATAGTTAGTTTCCTCTAGATTTAATGCGCGAAAGCTATCTAAATTTTCCTGATCTCATCTAATTGATTTAAAAAAATTACGTAGTTTTAAATACTATTGCTATCAATTAGGCAATATTAATAAAAATAATGACGAGTATGAAATGACAAATATGAAGCGACAAATTGTTTTAGATACGGAAACAACAGGACTCAACGCCAGAACTGGCGACAGAGTGATTGAGATTGGTTGTGTAGAATTAATTAACCGCAAGCTAACTGGCAATAATTTTCATCGCTACATTAATCCTGAACGTGACTCGGAAGAGGGCGCGTTAGCCGTTCATGGACTGACAACAGAGTTCTTAAGCGACAAGCCTAAATTTGCAGAAATTGTCCAAGAGTTTTGCGCTTATATTAAAGATGCAGAAGTTGTTATCCATAATGCACCGTTTGACGTCGGTTTTCTTAATGCCGAGTTTCTCCGCCTTAATTTGCCTGTCTTTACCGACTATGTAGAGCAAGTTACTGACACATTAGTGCAGGCAAAGGAGTTGCATCCAGGAAAGCGTAACTCTCTCGATGCCCTCTGTACTCGCTATGACGTTTCTAATTCGCACCGAAAACTCCACGGAGCATTATTAGATGCCGAGTTATTGGCGGATGTGTTCCTGGCGATGTCTCGTGGGCAAAATAGTTTTGCTATAGAGGCTGAAGTGGAAGAAAAAGTGTCTGTGGTAGAGGAGATACTTCCAGACATTCCGCTGCAAGGCGTTATTGTTGTTTGCGCCTCTGATGATGAGCTTGCTGCACATGAGACCTTGTTGGTCGGTTTAGGTAAAGAAGTGCGTGGCCAAAGTATTTGGCATTCAAATAGTCAAACAGCAGAATAAATCTCTGCATTGACTGCAATTTTCAATTGCACATGATTATATTTTCAACTTTTGTCAGTAGTTCATCCTTCCACAATTCCAAATCCATACAAATTAATAATAAAAAATCATTGATTTGTATGGTTTTCGGCATGTTTTGTTGCAAGCAAGCGATTTCTTCCAAAATATTTTTCAATTTTTTACTAAAGTTTTGGATTTTTGCGTCGTTAAACAAACATAGATAAATAAAAAAATATTTTTAATAAACCCTAAAGTTATTGATTTCGGTGCCGTTAATAGTACTAAAGATAGAACAAAGTATATTAATTTTTTACCTAAGTTCTTGATTTAATTGAACAAACTATTTTTTCTAAAAATAATAAAAATCAAAAATTCTTTTTAAATTCTTTCTAAAAGAAATCAAATATAGCTCGTAGGAAAAACTCCTACGAGTTTTTTCTGTTTTTCCTCATCTTAAATACCTCTTCCTGCCTATACTCCGGTATTTTTCTTGCATCCACAATGTATTTCACTGGCAACGAACTCTGTGCCGGGTTAAACAAGATGGAGGGTAGAAAAATGACACCGAACGATATGATGGCTGAAATTCGCGACGCTAACTTAAGTTATCTGATGCTCGCTCAGCAAATGATTCGTGCTGACAAAGCTACTGCGATATTTCGTTTAGGCATAGCGAAAGAAATCGCTGACCTGATTGAAGGGTTGAACAACGCACAAATTCTTAAGCTTGCTGGCTCTAACATGATGCTTGCTCGCTTTAGATTTGAAGACAGTGCCATTTTGTGCATGTTGACAAATTATAATAAAGAACGCGCCTTGGCACATTCTCATGCTGCAATTTTAATGGCTGGACAAGCTGTTGAGGAAATTCATTAAAGAGATTCATTAGTTTCTGACTATTTAATAATTTTTCAACACTGAGGTGATCAAAATGGCTAGCAAAAGCGTAGTAAATGAAGCACACGAAATTCGGTTGGCAATTGATTTAGTCAATCTTGGCGCACGTTTGCAGCTTTTGGAGTCCGAAACGAGTTTGTCTCGTGAGCGATTGTTGAAAATATATAAAGAGCTAAAGGGTGTGTCACCTCCTAAAGGGATGCTGCCTTTTTCTACAGAATGGTTTATTACTTGGCAGCCAAATATCCATTCATCGTTATTTATGAATATTCACAAGTATTTGCATGATCATGCAGATATCAGTGGCATTGAGGCTGTTGTCAAAGCTTATCGACTTTATTTAGAACAAACACCGCCTCAAGCAGGTGATGAGCCAGTGCTGTCATTGACGCGTGCTTGGACCTTGGTGAGGTTTTTTGATGCGAAAATTCTGAAATTCACAAAATGCAACAAATGTGGCGGGCAATTTGTTGCACACACATTGGATTTGCATGATGATTATGCATGTGGTTTATGCCATGTCCCTTCACGAGCAGGCAAGACTAAAAGAGCCCGTGAATTAGACTCAATAGCGATGGTTGCATAATGCAGACGATTTTTCGGAGCCTTTTTGAACCTAAGGTCAAAGCAAACAAACGAAAATGATATTTCTTTGGCGGGTAAGCCATTGCTCCCGCCTGCCTTGCAGTCGTTATTGATACAGATTTTTTCCCTCCTTCTTTGCCTCGTCGTTGCTCTTGTTGTAGGCGTCAGCTTCAAAAAAAATATTCCTCCAATTACCATCATTTTTGCGCAAGCAATTGTCGCCTGTTGTTTTTCATATTGGCGAAAAATGGATTGGTGGTGGTGGATTATTCACTTCCTCTTTCCCCTTGCTGTCTTCGTACTCTTGGCCTTTGATATTCCACGTTATTACTATTTATGTGGTTTTATTTTTTTGGCTTTACTTTTTTGGAGTACGTTTCGCACGCAGGTGCCGTATTACCCATCTAAATCCTCTTTGTTACCGACATTATTTGAGTTATTGCCAGACAGACCTGTCCATTTTGTTGATGTTGGCAGTGGGCTGGGCGGCTTGGTTCTCAAATTGGCGCAAGTAAGACGGGACAGTTTTTTTTATGGTGTTGAAATCGCGCCATTGCCTTGGTTTATCAGTTATTTAAGAGCGAAATTTAATCGAGCCAAAGTTGAGTTTTTATTCTGTAGCTACGAGAGAATTGATTTGAACCAATTCGATGTTGTATTTGCTTATCTTTCGCCTGCTGCAATGCCATCGTTATGGGAGAAAGTGCGGAAAGAAATGACGCCAGGGTCATTACTGCTTAGCTATGAATTTATAGTGCCGAATGTTGCTCCCGACTTGTGTATAAATAAAAATCCTAATGATCCAACACTATATGTATGGCGCATATAATAGTAATCATGTAATGTATTCCTCAGGCAATACTCAATTGCTTTTAAGCTTCAAGAGAATAGTGCAGAGCTGCTAAGAATAAAATATTTGGCTTAGCCAAGAGCTTGAAGTAGTGAGAAATAAACGTCTCTTTATGTAAATTTTTCGTACCTTTTGCGTTATTGTTGTTTGAACTTTGATTGTGATTGGCTATGGTACTCCTAGGTAGTATATTTTATTGTCCAGGTAATACTTGGACAGTAAGGTGTTTTTAATAAAAATAATGGGGAGTATATTGAATTTACGTATATTCTATTCCCGTAAAAAGCAGCGAAGCGTTGTCTCTTATTTTTGTTGATAGATTCGGTTTTTTGCAATTGTTTCCTGTAACTCTTAATTGATCAAATTGATGTGATGATTAATTCACTGATTAATTTCCACGCTTATATTTGGTTCTTTTCTCATAAGGAGTCTGGCTCGTGCTAGTCATCGTTGGCTATATAGTTGTGATGGGGTCAGTGTTCGGTGGATTTGTTATGTCCGGCGGACATATCGCCGTCTTATTTCAGCCACTCGAATTGCTGATGATCGGTGGTGCCGCCGTTGGGGCTTCCTTGGTCGGCAATAACGGTAAAACCCTGAAGGCATCTTTAAAAGCAATTCCTGGTGTATTAAAAGGCTCCAAATACACCAGAGCCTTGTATATGGAATTGATGACCATGCTGTTTGATGTGCTGACAAAAATACGTAAAGAGGGCTTAATGTCAATTGAGGGTGATATTGAAAAGCCGGAAGAGAGTCCTCTTTTTAGCAAGTATCCACTCGTTGCCTCTGACCATCACTTAATGGAATTCATTGCGGATTATTTACGGTTGATGGTGTCCGGAAATATGGATGCATTTCAGATCGAAAATCTGATGGATAACGAGCTGGAAACGCATCACCATGAAGGTGCGGCACCGGCACATTTTATTGCTAAGTTAGGTGATGGTTTGCCTGCTTTTGGTATTGTTGCTGCGGTGATGGGCGTGGTGCATACAATGGAGTCAGTTGGTATCCCGCCAGCAGAGCTCGGTATATTGATTGCACATGCGCTGGTTGGAACATTCTTAGGTATTTTGCTCGCTTATGGTTTCGTTGGGCCGTTGGCTGGTTTGATGGAGCAACAATTGGACGAGTCCTCTAAAACCTTTCAATGCATAAAAGTAACTTTATTAGCTAGCTTAAACGGATACGCTCCGGCGCTTGCTGTTGAGTTTGGACGTAAGGTTTTGTACTCGACGGAGCGACCTACATTTAGTGAGCTGGAAGAACACATTAAGCAATCTAAATCTAAGTAGATAGTCTGATCAGGAATGCATAATGGCTAATGAGGAACTAAGACCGATTATCGTCAAGCGAATAAAAAAAGTCGCTGGCGGGCATCATGGCGGAGCATGGAAAATTGCCTATGCTGACTTTGTTACCGCGATGATGGCATTTTTTCTGTTGATGTGGTTGCTTGGTTCAACAGCAAAAGGTAATCTGAATGGGATTGCGGAGTATTTTCAAACTCCCCTGAAGGTCGCCATGGCCGGCGGTGATGGTAGTGGCGACAGCTCTAGTGTCATTAAAGGTGGTGGTAAAGATCTCACTTTGCGCGACGGCCAAAATAAAAAAGGCGATGTTGAGGCGCAAAAAAAGAGCTACAACCTTCAAGCTGCAGAGGCCGCATTGGCAAAAGCAGATGCCGAGCGTCTTAAAGTCTTGAAGGGCAAAATTGAGACGGCAATCGAATCGAATGCGATACTAAAGCAATATAAAAAGCAGCTATTGTTAGATATTACGACCGACGGTTTGCGTATCCAGATGGTTGACGAGCAAAACAGACCGATGTTTGCCTCTGCAAAAGCTGATTTGCAACCCTATACAAGAGAAATTCTGCATGAGATTGGTAAGGCATTAAACGATGTGCCAAACAGAATCAGTTTGTCTGGGCATACCGATGCCGCACCTTATGGCAGTGGCGAGAAGGGATATAGTAATTGGGAGCTGTCTGCTGACAGAGCAAACGCGTCTCGTCGTGAACTGATTTACGGCGGTATGGATGAAACTAAGGTCCTAAGGGTCGTCGGTTTATCATCATCGGTTTTGTTTGATAAAGAAGATCCTCTTAATCCGATTAATAGACGCATAAGTATCATCGTTATGAATAAAAAAGCTGAACAATCTGCTTCACAAGATGGTGGTTCAATTGAACTGACAAATCCTTCTGAGCCCTCAGCTGAAGTTCCTGTCAAAGTGGTGCAATAGTTACACGGGCATAATCGGATCAGATGAATAGAAAATTGGGATGCTGAATATGTCAAAAAAGAAAGTATTAGGGTCTCATGTAAAAGAGCTCTTGTCTGGCGTCTCAAGTCATGGGAACGAGCATCTGCTCGAAGTAGAGACTGATCTAGTTCAAACTACTATTCTGCTCGCTGAGGCGATCGAAAAACTAGGGGCGAGTTTTTTGGCCTTGCATGCAGCCATCACCAGTCAGCAAGAAGAAATTGACCTAGTTATTTCTTCTGGCGCCGCGCCAGTTGCCAGTATTGATCGACTTAAAGCAATACAAGTTGACATTGCCGTCCATATTAATGCTGCTGTTACTAGCCTTCAATTCCAGGATCTTACTAGCCAGCTTATTTCCCGAACTGTTCAACGCAGTGCCGGTTTGCGAGAGGTTTTGAGTAATCTCGGTTTGGTTGGCGATGGCATTCCGCTTGATAGTGAAACGGATGAAATAGCGTTATTGCTCAAAGATATAACTCAGCGTTTAGAAAAACAAAGCATTGAATTAAAAAGTTTATTGCGTAAAGCTGTAAATCAAAAACATTTAGATAGTGGTGACATTGAGTTATTTTAACTACTCAATGATGATGGGATGCGTGTCCCTTTAATCTGTATAACGGAGTGATGATGGCCAAGACAATTTTAGCAGTGGATGATTCTGGTTCTTTAAGACAAATGGTGGCGTTTAGTCTCAAAGCAGCTGGTTATCTAGTTATTGAGGCGGTCGATGGGCAAGATGGTTTAGAGAAAGCGAGAAATCAAGTAGTTGATCTCGTTTTAACTGATCAAAATATGCCAAGAATGGATGGCTTAACCTTGATTAAGTCCTTGCGTGCTCTGCCAACCTATCAGCGAGTACCCATCCTTATGTTGACTACGGAGTCGAGTGACGATATGAAGGCAAAAGGTCGAGCTGCCGGTGCAAACGGTTGGTTGGTAAAGCCTTTTGATCCTCAGAAGTTAACTGAGGTCGTTAAAAAAGTCATTGGATAAACCTCCTTTGAGACTACTTTTTTAATGCGAGCCAATCACGGAGTACGACAATGACGATTGACATGAGTCAGTTTTTTCAAGTTTTTTTCGACGAGGCAGAAGAGCTGCTTGCGGAGAAAGAAAAACTATTGCTGGCCGTCGATATTTCCTCCCCCGATCCTGAGGATCTGAATGCCATATTTCGTGCAGCACACTCCATCAAAGGTGGCGCCTCTACGTTTGGCTTAACTGATATGACTGAAGTGACACATATACTTGAGTCACTTTTAGATAAGATCAGAAAAGGGGAGATGGCCTTAACATCTGAACATGTCGACGCTTTTTTGATTGCAAAAGATATCTTAAAAATGCAATTGGATGGACATAAGCATGGCAGCCCAGTGGATCAGGATGCCGTAGCAGATGTCAGAATGTTGCTGCAATCTTTGTCGCAAGACGCTGTACCCATTGCTGCGCCAGTTGCTAGTTTTGCGGATAGATCGAGAGATGTAGACCACGAGAACGTAATTTACACGTCTTGTTTTCGGGTAGAGCTACCTCCGATATCTGCCGATGACATTAAAGCTATCGTGTCTGAATTAGGTTTACTCGGATTTATTAGCAAAGAGGAAGTTGAAAAAGGTCGTACGGTCGTTACGTTGAACACCAACGAAAGTCAGGACGACATTGTTGCAATATGTTCTTTTATCTTGAACCCTGATGATTTAAAAATTACTAGAACCGATTTTGTTTCAGCTAAAGCTAGTTCAAAAAATAATCAATCTGACGACGATTTAGGTTATGGCTTTTTCGAGCCTATTGAATCAATGTTTCCTCCTCTGGCGGGTGGTGAACAAGCGCCGGCAGCTACTAATAAAGAGCCTGTATCCGGTTCTAATCTTGTCGGTGCCGATAAGAAAAATTTAGTTAAGAAAGAAGTTGAAAAAGCATCGGTATCTCAGGAGTCGTCGACGATCAGGGTTGGTATTGAAAAAGTGGATCAGCTGATCAATTTGATCGGTGAGCTAGTGATTACGCAAGCGATGTTGGAGCAACGCACCCAAGTACTGGATCCTATTGAGCACGAGCGCTTAGTTAGTAGCGTGGCACATCTGACCAGAAATACGCGTGATCTGCAAGAGGCAGTGATGTCTATACGCATGATGCCTATGGACTATGTTTTTTCCCGTTTCCCGCGAATGGTGCGTGACTTAGCGAGCAAACTAGGTAAGAAAGTTGAGTTCGTCACTTATGGTGCCTCTACAGAATTAGACAAAGGATTGATCGAAAGAATCGTTGATCCCTTAACTCATCTGGTCAGAAATAGCATTGATCATGGTATTGAGATGCCAGCGTCCAGGCTAAAGGCGGGTAAACACGAGGCCGGTAAGTTATCGTTATCTGCAGTTCACCAAGGCGGTAATATTGTCATCGAAGTTAGTGATGATGGCGGTGGATTGCACCGTGAAAAAATACTCGCTAAAGCCAAGCAAAATGGTTTGCCCGTATCTGATGCTATGTCTGACAGCGAAGTTTGGTTGCTTATTTTTGCGCCAGGATTTTCAACTGCGGAGGCCGTTACCGATGTTTCTGGGCGTGGTGTTGGTATGGACGTGGTTAAACGCAATATTACTGCCATGGGCGGCGTGGTCGATATTCGATCAGCTAAAGGATTTGGTACGACCATCACTATCTCGTTGCCGCTGACACTGGCAATCTTAGATGGCATGTCGATTAAGGTTGGTGAGGAAGTTTATATACTACCTCTTGGCTTTGTGATGGAGTCATTGCAGCCTGCGATGCAAGATATCAAAGAAATTAGTGGTAAGGGGCGAGTAGTTAAAGTGCGTGGAGAATACTTACCTTTAATTCCTCTATATGAATGTTTTGATATCCAACCTAAATTTACACAGCCTTCTGATGGTATTGCTGTAATCGTAGAAGTTGATGGGAAAAAAGCAGCGCTATTTGTTGATGATTTAGTAGGGCAGCAGCAGGTAGTCGTTAAAAATATTGAATCCAATTATCGTAAAATCCCAGGAATTTCTGGTGCTACTATTTTGGGTGATGGTGGCGTATCTTTGATTCTTGATGTTGCTGCTTTATTGAGATCAGCTAGGTAGTTTTAGTATTTACAGTTAATAACAAGGGGTAGAAATATGATGCAGTCTGCGCAAACATCTGACAATAAAGATGCCAAACTCGATGCTTCGGGATCAGATATAGCTACACACGAATTTTTAGCGTTTACTCTCGGCAACGAGGAATACGGAATTGATATTCTGAAGGTTCAGGAAATTCGTGGATACGAGGCCGTAACACGTATTGCTAACGCACCAAATTTTCTTAAAGGTGTTATCAATCTGCGCGGAATTATCGTTCCGGTTGTTGATATGCGGATTAAATTTAATTTGGGTGAGCCAACTTACGATCAGTTCACGGTCGTTATTATTTTAAATATTGGCGGACGTATTGTCGGTATGGTTGTTGATAGTGTCTCCGATGTGACAACTTTGTTGCCAGAGCAAGTACGACCGGCACCAGAGATGGGAACAACATTTAGTTCAGATTTTCTGATTGGTTTAGGCACCTTAGAAGAGCGCATGCTCATTTTGGTCGACATCGATAAATTAATGTCGAGTCCAGAAATGGGGCTTGTTGATTCTCAAGTTTAGAAGTGTAGACGTGTAATTAAGCACGGTATTTTTGTCTAGTTGCAACAAGTGTCTGTAAAAATTAAACCTAAAAAATTGAGAGACTCGGGCTATGAATTTACGTCATTTTCGAATTGGTGCAAGACTAGGTATAGGTTTTGGCTTCATTATCGGCGGACTGATTATTGTATTGATATTGGCTAGTCTTTTATCTTCACAAAACAGAAATACCATGATTCAAGGCTTAAATACAGCTAGCCAAAAGCAGGCCTTGGTTAATTCTATGAAAAGCTCTTTGCTCGAGGGTGGTATTGCGATGCGAAATATTGGCATTCAATCCGATGCCTCAGAGATGCAGAAAGAAGATGCCAAAGTAAAACTGCAACGCAAACGCTACGACGACGCAAAGGATAAACTTTCAAAGCTTGGGTTGAATGATGATGAGAAGAAAATTCTTGCAGAGATTGCGAGAATTGATCAGGAAATAGACAAACCGTTTAAAGACGCTGTCGGTCAGGCTCTAGCGTTTAATGCTGAAGGCGCAATTAAAATTATCTCCTCGGTTATCGATCCATTAAGTACTAAATCTATCTTGGAAATGAACAAGTTAGTTGATCTGCAGGAGTCTGCATCAAAGCAGGTATTTGAAATCTCAGGTGCCAACAGTACCAAACTAAATTTTTGGTTGTTCGTTGTATTAGCTGGCGCGTTGGTCATTGCTGTGTTTTTTGCATGGATTATTACTAAGAGTATTACGCAGCCTTTAAAAGAAGCTATTTCTGTTACTGAACAGGTCGCATCTGGTGATTTATCTGCCCATGTTAGTGTGAGTGGTAAAGACGAAGTTTCATCTCTTTTATTCGCTTTAAAAGAGATGACAGAAAGTTTGGCTAATACTGTTGGTCAAGTACGAACTGGCACAGAAACGATCACAGTCGCATCCCAAGAGATTGCCTCAGGCAACGCCGATCTCTCCAGCAGAACAGAATCCCAAGCCAGCTCGCTAGAAGAAACTGCCAGCTCCATGGAAGAGCTCACCAGCACCGTCAGACAAAATGCCGATAACGCCCGGCAAGCCAATCAACTCGTTGTCTCCGCCACTGGTGTTGCCGTCAAAGGTGGTGCTGTTGTCAATCAAGTCGTTAGCACCATGGGCTCGATTAAAGAAAGCTCCCGCAAGATTGTCGACATTATCAGCGTCATCGACAGTATTGCCTTCCAGACCAACATCCTCGCCCTCAATGCCGCAGTAGAAGCTGCCAGAGCCGGAGAGCAAGGAAGAGGATTTGCCGTTGTTGCCTCAGAGGTGCGTAATCTCGCCCAACGCAGTGCCAGCGCCGCCAAAGAAATCAAATCTCTGATCGATGACTCGGTCGACAAAGTCAATCAAGGTGGCAAACTGGTAGACGAAGCAGGCAAAACCATGGACGAGATTGTCACCAGCGTCCAGCATGTCGCCGACATCATGAGTGAGATCACCGCCGCCAGCCAAGAGCAAAGTGCAGGGATAGAACAAGTCAATCTAGCGATTACGCAGATGGACGAAATGACGCAACAAAATGCAGCGTTAGTAGAGCAGGCAGCAGCGGCAGCAGAGAGTATGGAGGAGCAGGCGCAGGCCTTGGCGCAGGCAGTTAGCGTATTTAAACTCGTATCAGCGAGTAACGCTCCCCCGGCAAAATCAATGCGAGTGAATCCTGTGGTTCAGAAAAAAGACCTTAAGCCAAAATTAAAACAAATTGCCTCTCGGGCAGAGCCTTCCGTATCAACTGGCAAAAGTGCAAAAAAGGAGAATACGGATGACTGGGAGGAGTTTTAATTTAGTATTTAATAATGACTAAAATGATTAAATTTACTTTTTTTGTTATATCGAATTTTGGTTAATCATAAAAATTAAAACACTTAAGCATCAAAGTGCAAATTTAATCTGATTAACTACCCTAGGCAGGTATATGCATATTTTTCTGAAATTAACTTAATCTAAGATGATGAGTTAATCAATATGCTTAATATTAAGGATAATTTAATGACCAAGTCTGCTGAAAAGGGTAAGAGCGAGACCTCAAAGGAATTTGACTTTAATGCAAAAGACTTTAATCGCGTCAGAGACTTGATTTATCAAAAGGCTGGAATTTCTCTTGCTGATAGTAAACAAGAGATGGTTTACAGCCGCTTAGCTCGTCGTCTTCGGGCAACAGGAATGAACTCGTTTTCTATTTACCTAGATAGCTTGGAGACCGATAATTCTGAAGCTGAGTGGGAGGCTTTTACTAACGCGCTTACTACCAATCTGACCTCTTTTTTTCGGGAGGAGCATCACTTTCCCTTACTTGCCGAACACGTTAAAAAAATAAAAGAACCAATTAATGTCTGGTGTTCTGCTAGCTCTACTGGCGAGGAGCCTTATTCAATCGCAATGACCTTGTGTGAGGCATTTGGTACCCTGAAGCCTCCGGTGCATATTACCGCAACCGACATAGATACCAACGTATTAGCTACCGCCTCAAGAGGAGTCTACAACCTTGATCGCTTGGATAAGATGTCGCCAGATAGAGCGAAGAAATTTTTCCTACGAGGGAAGGGCGCGCAAGATGGATTGGTTAGAGTTAGGCCGGAGTTAAGAGATTTAATCACTTTTAAACAGCTGAATCTGTTAGCAGATGTTTGGCCAATTAATGGTGTTTTTGATGCTATTTTTTGTCGCAATGTGATGATCTACTTCGATAAGCCGACCCAAGGTGCAATTCTAAAAAAATTCGTCCCATTAATGAAATCAGATGGTTTACTCTTTGCTGGACATTCTGAGAATTTTTTGTACGTATCTGATGACTTCAAACTTAGAGGCAAAACAGTCTACGAGCTGGCAAGTGAACATGAAGTACGTAGTAAAGCAGTTTCGCGCCATTCGAACAAAGGTTAAGCCATGAGCCAGTTAAGTGAAGAGCATTTCGCTACGAATATTTATTACGACCGCACCTTTGATTGTGACGCTGCAAAAATTTTGCCTGGTGAGTTTTATTTCACAGGAAAAGATATGTTGATTGTTACCGTTCTTGGTTCTTGCGTCTCCGCTTGCATAAGGGATCGTGTTTCTGGTGTCGGAGGGATGAATCATTTCATGCTGCCAGATGGCGGAGCAGATTCTGATAATCCTGTTTCTGCATCAATGCGCTACGGTACCTATGCAATGGAAGTTCTGATCAATGAATTATTAAAAGCGGGTGCTAAACGCGAAAACATGGAGGCCAAAGTATTTGGCGGGGGTAATGTGTTGCGAGGGTTTACTGCGATCAATGTTGGTGAAAGAAACGCGAAATTTGTGCTCGATTATTTGCGCGCTGAGCGAATGCGTGTCATTGCTGAGGACTTAAACGACATCTACCCTCGCAAAGTATATTTTTTTCCAAAGACAGGTAAGGTTCTTGTGAAGAAACTCAAAGTTGAACACAATGATACGCTGAGGAAACGCGAAAATGATTACGCCAGTCGACTCAAAGCCACACCTGTTAGTGGTGAAATTGATTTGTTTTAAGCAAAAATAATAAGAGACTGTTGTACGCGCGGAGTATGTGATGAAAATTAAAGTATTGATTGTGGATGATTCGGCGCTAATACGGAGCGTTCTCAGTGAGATCATTAGCAGACAGCCCGATATGGAAGTCGTTGGCGTCGCGCCCGATCCGTTGGTCGCCAGGGATTTGATCAAGCAAACAAATCCAGATGTTTTGACGCTTGATGTTGAAATGCCAAAGATGGATGGGCTGGATTTTTTAGAAAAACTTATGCGCCTCAGGCCGATGCCAGTCATTATGGTTTCGTCTTTGACTGAGCGTGGATCTGAAATCACCATGCGAGCGCTAGAACTGGGCGCCGTCGATTTTGTTACCAAACCAAAGCTATCGATTCAAAGCGGTATGTTGGAATATGCAGAACTGATTGCCGATAAAATTCGTGCTGCTTCAAAGGCTCGAATTCGACCACGGGCAGTTCATGCAAGTGATTTGAATAAAGGCGAGTTAACTGCACTGCCAATGGTGAAAAATCCGCTGACCAGTAGTGAAAAACTCATCATCATTGGCGCTTCTACTGGTGGAACAGAAGCGATCAAGAATTTTTTAGTTCAAATGCCCTCAGATTGCCCGGGGATTTTAATCACTCAACATATGCCTGAGGGTTTTACTCGCTCTTTTGCTAAAAGATTAGACGGGCTTTGTAAAATTTCAGTTAGTGAGGCCGCTGGTGGCGAGCGTGTATTGCCAGGTCATGCTTATATTGCGCCTGGTCATTCACATTTGCTCTTGGCCAGGAGTGGTGCAAATTATGTGACCCAGCTAGATGCCGGGCCGGCAGTAAACCGACATCGTCCCTCTGTAGATGTTTTGTTTCGCTCGGCGGCTACCTATGCCGGTAAGAATGCAGTTGGCGTTATTCTGACCGGAATGGGCAAGGATGGTGCGGTCGGTATGTTGGAGATGAAAAACGCAGGCGCCTATAATTTTGCCCAAGACGAAGCAACTTGTGTAGTATTTGGAATGCCTCGTGAAGCAATCGCAATCGGTGCAACACATGAAGTTGGCCCCTTAAATGAGTTGCCAACCAAGGTTTTGCATTATCTTGCGTTACACGGTAGTCGAGCCTTGCGCGTTTAAGTGAGCAAAATTTATATTCTTGTGGATTTTGCTCACCACTTTGTATTAATTTGACCGATAATGTTTACAACTATCCTTAAAGAAATAATGGAGTAATTTATGGCCGATCAGAATCTCAAATTTTTAGTTGTTGATGACTTTTCAACGATGCGCCGTATTGTACGTAATTTGCTTAAAGAGCTTGGTTACTCTAATGTCGATGAGGCAGAGGATGGTGCCATGGGATTAGCCAAATTGAAAAGTGGCGATTTCGATTTCGTGATTTCTGACTGGAATATGCCTAACATGGATGGGTTGACGATGTTGCAACACATTCGTGCTGATCCAGCGCTGGCTAAGTTGCCAGTATTAATGGTGACCGCCGAGGCGAAAAAAGAAAATATTATTGCGGCTGCTCAAGCAGGTGCAAATGGTTATGTTGTGAAACCATTTACAGCAGCGACTCTCGATGAGAAGTTATCGAAAATTTTTGAAAAATTAGGAAAAACTGCATAGCTGAACTTGTATTTATTAAGGAGTAAATATGAGTACAGATATGCACGAAATTATTCCACAAGATGAGCTCTTTACCAGAGCCGGGATATGACTAGGCTGTTGCACGACTGCCTTCGTTATCTAGGTTTAGATAAGTTACTTGAACGAGCTGTATAAAAATTGCTTGATCGCTTTGCTTTTTAACCACTGAAGCTCGTATGTTTTTTTCTGTTTAATCCCACCATACCAATTATTGCCTTATGAGTGACGCAAATTTCATTGTCAGAGAGCCGTTGCTTGATCCCAAACAGCGCGTTATCGGTTTTCAGTTATCTTGGCAAAATCCAAATCAATCTGCAACGCTAAGCGTCGAAGATCTTGATTCCTTGATGGAGTTTGTCGCTCAAAATTTGAACGATGAAGAAACTGGATTTTTGCTAGGAGATAGCGTCTTATTTTTAGAGGCAGCGCCAGAATTATTGCTTACCGACGGCCTGAAATTATTACCACCTAAAAACACGGTATTGATATTGTCAAAACGTGATTTTACTAACCCGACTACCTTAGAAGCGATAAAAGAACTACGTGCTTTGGGTTATGGTATTTGTATGCGTGGCGCTGATCTGAGCACCTTGGAGAGATCTTTCTTCACGCAGATTTCTCATATTGAAGTCCAGTTGAACGCGTCTAACTTTGCATCTCAGGCAAAGGTGTATGCAGCGTTAAAGCAATCCGCCATACATATGGTTGCTCGCAATGTGTCAACTTGGCAGGATTTTGATGCATGCTCTGCGCTTGGCTTAGAGTCGTTCGTTGGTAAGCTACATTTAACGCCTCGCCCTAGCGCGGACAAAAAAGGATTAAATACAGCGCAGACGACCATTTTGCAGTTAATGGAAATGATCAGGAAAAACGCTGACATTCAACAATTAGAATCTGTTGTAAAAAGAGATGCTACCTTAGCGTATAAATTATTGCGGTACATCAACTCTGCTGGTTTTGGTTTGCGTACAGAAGTGCAATCCCTCAAGCATGCTGTGCAGATACTAGGTTATAGCCCTTTATATCGCTGGCTATCTGTATTGCTGGCGACCGCAAGTACCAGCGGTTACTCACCAGTTTTATTAGAAACAGCCATTGTCCGTGGTCGATTTGCAGAGTTACTTGGACAGCCTCACATGTCCAAATCTGAAGCTGAAAATCTTTTCGTTGCAGGTATGTTCTCTTTGCTGGATAGATTGCTGGGCGTGCCTATGGATGAAGTTTTATCAACGATCCAATTACCAGAAGCTGTTACCGAAGCGCTGATTTCCAGAGGCGGAAGCTATGGCCCTTATTTGGCATTAGCCGAGGCTTGTGAGTTAAATAGTATGTTGGTTGGCTCTTTAGCAGAGTCGCTGCGTATTACACCAACAGATGTCAACACGGCACATCTTGCGGCTTTAGTTTGGGCTAAAAACATTGCATCGCTTTAACAGAGACACGCAAAACAAGTCTTAATTACAAATATCTTAATTGCAGAGATGAGGAGCCATGTTTTTCCTCATCTCGCGCAAGCTGTAACACTTCTTTTTTTAAATCAAAATTTTCCAGTAGAACAACGCAAGGCAGTTCGCCAAAGGTGCAATTGTAGGTGTAGCGTTTGTACTTAAACCGTGATGGCGTTAATCCCCTGGGCGCCATACGCTATCTGGGTTGCAAAGAAGTGGTAGCGGTCTAATAGAAAGTCTGAATTTAATATACGCCCCACCATTTTTAATAAATATCTAAAGCTGGACTGATCGTTGGAAAAAGATCAAATTACCTTATCGCAACGAGTTAAAGGTGCGCTTGTATATTCGTTCAACTTGGGCTGATGTTGATGATTTTATAAACTCATATCAAAACTCCCTGACAATAAAATTGTCTTAATGGTATTAACTGTAAAAATTGATAGGAATAAATTGCGAGAGGTGAATATGACAGTTCGCATAGTTCTCCACTCCCGCTCTGTTAAAATAACGGACTTCGCAGAATCTGTTGCATATTTCTAGCCTGTTCGTCGTAGTTTTTCGCTCAGTATTTTCTGCTGGTTGTGTTCAAAGCATGACTCAACAAAGCATTACCTAAGTATTTAAAGCTATAAAGATTTTCCCAGACACTCTTAGCCCAATCTAATCGCCATGACCACATCTATACAGCCAGCTATGCTTACTAAAATGGCCAACGCCATCCGCGCTTTGTCTATGGACGCCGTACAAAAGGCCAATTCTGGCCATCCTGGTATGCCTATGGGGATGGCAGATATTGCCGTAGCACTGTGGAGTGGTCACTATCGCCATAATCCATCCAATCCTCAATGGATCAACCGTGATCGCTTTTTGCTGTCGAACGGCCATGGTTCTATGCTGCATTATTCTTTACTGCATTTGACTGGCTATGATCTCAGCATGGACGAGATCAAAAATTTTCGTCAATTGCATTCTAAAACTGCGGGGCATCCAGAAGTCCACATCACACCTGGTGTAGAGACAACCACCGGTCCGCTAGGGCAAGGGATTACCAATGGTGTCGGTATGGCCTTGGCTGAGAAATTGCTGGCGGCGGAATTTAATGAGCCTGGCTTAAATATCGTCGATCACCACACGTATGTATTCATGGGCGATGGCTGTTTGATGGAAGGTATTTCTCACGAGGCCTGTTCCTTAGCGGGCACCTTGCGTCTGAACAAACTGATTGCTTTTTGGGATGACAACGGTATTTCTATCGATGGTCATGTCGAGGGCTGGTTCACCGATGACACGCCTAAACGGTTTGAAGCGTATGGCTGGAATGTTGTAAGAGCAGTCGATGGTCACAATCCCGCTGCCGTGTCTGCCGCAATTGTTGCTGCCAAGGCCTCTGATAAACCAACACTGATTTGCTGCAAAACGGTGATCGGTAAGGGCTCTCCGAACATGGAAGGCACGCATAACGTCCACGGTGCTGCCTTGGGCGATAAAGAAATCGCTGCAGTTCGCGCCAATATCGATTGGCCATATCCACCATTTGAGGTACCTGCTGACATCTACGCAGCCTGGGACGCAAAAGCCAGTGGTAATAAAATGGAAGGCGAGTGGAATGCGCAATTTGCTGCGTACGCAGAGCAGTTTCCGCACAAAGCGGCTGAACTGACTCGTCGCATGAAGGGTGAATTGCCAGCCAATTTTGACGAAGTCGTCGCTAGTGCTATTAATTCTTGCGTAGAGAAAAAAGAAAACATCGCTACCCGTAAAGCCAGCCAAAATGCGATTCAGGCCTTTGCGCCTTCATTGCCAGAATTCCTTGGTGGTTCTGCTGATTTGACGGGTTCTAACCTGACAAACTGGAAAGAATGTGTTGCGGTACGCGGTAATCAAGCCGGTAATCACATTAATTACGGTGTGCGTGAATTTGGTATGAGCGCGATGATGAACGGTATCGCTTTGCATGGCGGTTACATTCCTTTTGGCGCTACCTTCCTGACTTTCTCTGATTACAGCCGTAATGCGATCCGCATGGCGGCGCTGATGAAAATCCGTACCTTATTTGTCTTTACACATGACTCTATCGGTTTGGGTGAAGATGGTCCTACGCATCAATCAGTTGAGCACATTTCTAGTATGCGTTTGATCCCTAATCTGGATAACTGGCGTCCATGCGACACAGTGGAATCTGCAGCGGCCTGGGCTTTTGCAGTGAAGCGCCACGATGGTCCATCGACGCTGATTTTCTCGCGCCAAAACTTACCTTACCAAGAACGTAGCGCACAGCAAATTGCCGATGTTTCTCGCGGTGGTTATGTATTGCAAGATGTTGCCGATGCTAAAGCCGTGCTGATCGCCACTGGTTCAGAAATTGAACTCGCGGTGAAATCAGCCGCCGAGCTGGCACAGCAAGGCGTACCTGTACGCGTCGTGTCTATGCCGTCAACCGATGTCTTTGATCGTCAGGACGCAGCGTATAAAGCCAGCGTTCTTGGCAACGGCTTGCCACGGATTGCAATCGAAGCTGGTGTAACTGACTTCTGGTACAAATATGTCGGCTTGGAAGGTGCTGTTGTTGGCATCGATATTTTTGGTGAATCAGCGCCTGCCAGCGTCTTGTTTAAATACTTCGGTTTTACAGTAGAAAACGTGATTGCTAAAGTGAAAGCGACTTTAGTGTGAGTAAGCAAAGTATGAGCGACGCCAATATCATTAAGGAAATCAGCTTGCGTCGTGCGACAGTCGCCGATGCGCAAGCGATTGCCGCTGTACGTATAGAGAGCTGGCGTGCTACTTATCGCGGCATCATGCCCGATGAGTATCTCGATGAAATGAAGCTTGATGACAGTACCGCAATCTGGACTCGTATTCTTAACACCTCCGCTGATGAGCTACGTTGCGTATTCGTTGCCATTGCGGATGACGAGATTATTGGGTTTGCCTCCGGGATTCTGTTGAAGGAAGAAAAACAGGGGATGAATGCAGAGTTAGCTGCGATTTATCTGCGCCCGGCTTATCAAGGTTTAGGTATCGGTCAACGGATGCTGCAAAAAGTCTCACGTACTTTGCAAGCCATGGGTGCAAAGAATATGTTGGTCTGGGTCTTGATTGGTAACAAGGCAGCACGCCAGTTCTATGAAACTTTTGGCGGTCAATTTTTGATCGAGCAAAACTTCATCTGGGATGAGCTGGAGCTGCAAGAGGTTGCCTATGGCTGGCCAGATTTGAACGAGTTAACTGAATTGCATTTGACCTCGGCAGAGGTTGCGCCGACTTTGCACTGATCGTCAATTGAAGGCCATAGAACCTTAAATTTAAGTAAAAAAGTGTTCTTGGTTTTTATGAAGGCTTCATACCAGTTTTGTAGTAAACCCCTGCAGTAAACCTTAAACTTATAAAAATTTACACAGATTTATAAAGATTTTTCACTGTTTTTATTGGAGATAAAACCATGACGATTCGCGTCGCAATCAACGGCTATGGCCGTATCGGTCGTAACATTCTGCGTGCCCACTACGAAGGTGGCAAATTCAAAAATGAGATTCAGATCGTAGCGATCAATGACCTCGGCAATGCAGAATCTAACGCTCACTTGACTCGTTACGACACTGCCCACGGCAAGTTCCCTGGCACAGTCACTGTCGAAGGCGACACCATGATCGTCAATGGCGACAAGATCAAGGTATTTGCTGAGCGTAATCCAGCGAATATCCCTTGGGGTGAGTTGAATGTCGATGTCGTGCTGGAATGCACAGGCTTCTTCACAACAAAAGAAAAAGCTTCTGCTCATTTGGCCGGCGGCGCGAAAAAAGTCATCATCTCTGCACCTGGCGGTAAAGACGTTGACGCAACGATTGTGTATGGCGTCAACCACGGTGTATTGAAGGCAACCGATACCGTTATTTCTAACGCCTCTTGCACCACAAATTGTCTGGCACCTTTGGCTAAGCCTTTGAACGATGTGATCGGTATCGTCAACGGTTTGATGACCACCATTCATGCTTACACCAATGACCAGGTGTTGACTGATGTCATGCATGAAGACCTGCGCCGCGCGCGCTCTGCCACGATGAGCATGATCCCGACTAAAACTGGCGCAGCAGCGGCAGTTGGACTGGTGTTGCCAGAGTTGAACGGCAAATTAGACGGCTACGCAATGCGCGTACCAACCATCAATGTATCTGTCGTCGATCTGACATTTATTGCTGCCCGTGATACATCAGTAGAAGAAATCAATTCTGTATTAAAAGCAGCCTCCCAAGGTGCCTTAAAAGGTATTTTGGATTACAACACAGCGCCATTGGTTTCAGTCGATTTCAACCACAATCCAGCATCGAGTACTTATGACGAAACATTGACTAAAGTATCTGGTCGTTTAGTCAAAGTATCTAGCTGGTATGACAACGAGTGGGGTTTCTCTAACCGCATGTTGGATACAACGGTTGCCTTGATGAACGCGAAATAATTTCAGTTTTGTGATAAGCACTAAAAAGCCCCGAACTTTCGGGGCTTTTTTTTGTCTATAGAGTTCAACTGTGTTCCGCTGTGTTTTGCTATATTTCGCTGCCTTGATTGATCTAACTGGAGATGTCCGACGATGTTTAATCCGAAAAAACTAATGGCTGACAATAAAGGCTTCATCCTGTTCATGCTCGGCATGGTGCTGGTGCGCAGTGCGATGGCAGATTTCTATCTGGTGCCTTCCAGTTCTATGTATCCAACGCTGGTAGAGGGTGACAGAGTAATTTGCAATCGTCTGGCCTACGACGTTAAGTTGCCGTTCACCGATGTCGTACTCAAGCAAGTCGCCGATCCGCAGCGCGGTGATATCGTTACTTTTATCTCACCGCAAGATGGTGTGAGATTAGTCAAGCGCCTGATCGCAGTGCCTGGCGATACAGTTGAAATGCATGATGAACAGTTAGTCATCAATGGGGTGCCAGCCAATTACAAAGAAGCATTCGATAGTGCTGAAAATCATCTGACACCAGCTCGTGAATATTCCGGTAAACAGCTGGTGTATCAGGAGACGGTAGGAGATAAACAGCACGGCATTATCATCATGCCAGAGCGCCAAGCCATGCGCTCGTTTGGACCGGTCAAAGTACCTGAGGGTCAATATCTGATGTTGGGCGACAATCGCGACAACAGCAAAGATTCGCGTTACATCGGTTTTGTGAAGCGGGAATTGATCACTGGACGTGTCAGTCGCTTATTGTTTTCACTCGACGGCGATAATTATTATTTGCCGAGATTAGAGCGGGTTGCTGCGAAGACTTAATTTTTGATATTTTTGATGTCTTGATATAGGCAACGTTTATTTTTTTATGAGATAGATTAATGAACAACAAATAACTCCTTTCATCTATACAGATGGAGTGAGTTTTTTTGTATAGTAGCTTGCTGACCTCCTGCCCAGACGGATTCTACAAAGGCTAACGTTGATCAATTTCAAGCCTTGACGCGCTGACCTAGTGTCGCCTCCAGCCCTGGTAAACTTAGTTTCTGAAAGTAATCATTCATTGTATCTGCCGTTATACTGCCGCCACTCTCTAGCCACCATATGCTGAGCGACCAGATTGCACCGACGATATGTTGAATTGCTATCTTAACTTCGATTGACTGTAGATTGCGTTGCTCAACTAATTGCTTTGAAGAGGCCAGATCTTGTCTGACTAACTCTGCCAGCATACGCAAAAAATAACGTTCTACTACAAAAAAATCTGCACGCGCAACGATCGAATCGTAGATCATTCTGTGGCTGATGATGTGTTCAAAAAAATGTAAAGAGAAGGCCAGCGTTGTTCCTGTGGCTTGTCTATGATGTTCACGCTTCACGGCAAGTAAGAGTGTGGACTTAAGTCTACCAATGCTTGCCTTTAATAAATCTTCCTTGCTACTAAAGTGCGCATAAAACGTAGTTCTTCCTATTTTTGCGCGCGTCAGCACGTCTTGGATAGTCATTTCCGCATATCCGATGTCCAGCATCACATGTGGGAAGGCATCGAGTAGTGCCTCTCTGCTGATAGAAGAAACCTCGTTTTCAGGGAGAATCGTCACGGTCAGCAGTTTCCAATTGGTGAGCGAACAAATGCCGTATTTTTGTTCTTCATGATTCCGTTCTGATACCTTATATTAAGTTTCGTAAGAATGCTTTATATCTGTGTAGCAGTCAACAGCCTCCAAGAAGGGTTCTATATGCAAGATTCAAAACAGCATCAATCGGAACAAATAGTTACCAGTTCAGATAAGCAACCCGCGATTGTCAGCTTGCGGGGAGTCAATAAATGTCACAAAAGGTCGGCCACCCAAGCGCAGGCATTAGTTGAAGTGAATTTAGACATCCAACGCGGAGAGTGCGTTGCTGTAGTCGGCAAATCCGGTAGCGGCAAGACGACCTTAATTAATTTGATTACGGGAATAGATAGTCCCACTTCAGGTGAAATATACGTTGATCAACAAGCGATTCAGAGGCTCGATCAGAACCAATTAGCGGTCTGGCGTGGTCGAAATGTTGGGGTCGTTTTCCAGTTTTTTCAGTTACTGCCTACTCTTAGTGTTCTGGAAAATGTGATGCTACCTATGGATTTTTGTAATCGCTATCCTCGCTCAGAAAGAGTTGGCATAGCTTTAGCCTTGCTAGATAAAGTCGGTATTGCGGGGCAAGCCAGCAAGTTACCCTTAGAACTATCGGGAGGACAGCAGCAGCGTGCTGCGATCGCTAGAGCGCTAGCGAATGATCCATCAATTTTAGTCGCCGACGAACCAACCGGTAACCTTGATTCGACTACCTCAGACAAAATTATGCAATTATTTAGCGATCTTGCGGCAGAAGGTAAGACCGTGATTGCCGTCACGCATGAGCGTGATGTGAGTCGATATTTTCGCCGTGTGATTAATTTGGTTGATGGTCGCATTAGCCATAATGTCGCAACGGAGCAGATATGAATACCCGCTGGCATAAACCATGGGGAGATCTGAAAGCTACGCCCGGACGGTTTGTAATGATGGTGCTGGCGATGGCGATAAGTGTGGCTGCATTGACTGCGATGTTATTTAGCTATGTCGTGCTGACCGTGAGATGACTGAAAATTACGCAGCTGCGCATGCGGCATCTGCACAGATTGTCTTAGAAAATAATGATGCCGAGAGTCGAGCGGCAATAATACAAAGCGTAGTTCATAGCAATACTGAAATTGCGGACAGTGAGATTAGCGCAACACTTAATTTTCTCTTGCAGATTAATCCTGAGCAAGCAGTACCTGCTTTGCTATTTGTTGTGAATGATGTAGCAACAATGCGCCTAAACCGTGTTCGGTTAGACACAGGTCACTGGCCACAAACGGGTGAAATTGTTCTGGAACGAAAAGCCTTGGGCGTTGCCAAGACTGCGCTCGGACAAACTATCCACCTGGGTCGTAAAGAAGGGCCCTTGCATGCATTAAAAGTGAGCGGTCTAGTACACGACTCTGCTTTAGCACCTGCTACACAAGAAGGCGTGGTGTACGGCTACATTTCATTTCAGACTCTGCTGCTCATGCAGGAGCAGGTAAGTGGACACGTCATCAAGCTTGCGGTATCCGGTGACGCTATGAATGCCGTTCATATCGAGCAAGTCAGCGGCGAGCTTGTTCGGGGACTTGCCCGTGCCGGTATTGTGGCACATGAAATTCGTATTCCACCTCCCGGACAGCATCCCCATCAGCGACAAATGACGGGCGCTTTGCGTATGTTATTGATGTTTGGTATTTTGGCGTTAATTTTGGGTTCGGTTTTGGTCGCAACGATTATATGGGGTATGTTAGTACAACAGGTCCGGCAGATAGGCGTGATGAAGGCAATCGGTGCGACCTTTTGGCAGATATTAACTTTGTATGCTGGATTGATATTCGTGCTTGGTTTGTTGGCAGTCGTATTAGGTGTGCCTTTAGGTTACGGTGCTGGCTATTTTTTAATTAAGATGGCCGCGAATAATTTGAATCTGGAGATTACTCATTTTGGAATGCCTTGGTGGATAGTGCTTAGTGAGCTTTTATTCTGCCTGACTTTGCCGACACTGGCAGCGTTATTGCCTATCAAAATCGCGTTGAATAAAACAGTTCGCGATGCCATGGACGACAACGGCATATCATGCTCTGAGAGTAATATTAATTCTGACTTGCTACGGGTGTTGCAGAGACAATATTGGTTGCCGATGACTCTCAATTTAGCCATGCGTAATATGCTGAGAAAACGTACTCGTCTGGCGATGAGCGTGGTGTTGCTGATGATTGCGGGGGCGATGTTTATGGCAAGTCGCACTATGCTGACATCATGGGAAATGTTGGCTAAGCAAGCTGCACAAACACGTTTTTATGATTTGCAAGTGCGGGCAATATCTAGCGACGCTAAAGCAATCAGGATCGCGAGCGCTGTAAATGGGGTAAGTGTAGTAGAAACTTGGCCTTCTTTACCTGCGACGCGGGCGCGCCCTGATAGGATGAATATAGTACAAGCCTACCCTGACGGCGGGCATGGAGGGCTTCGTTTAAAAATGGTACCTGCGCAGACCAGATTACTACGTCCAAAATTAGCCGAGGGGGCTTGGCTGGCGCTGCCGGATACTGATGACGCTGTTCTTAATCAAGCCGCTTACCTTGCTTTTTTTGCAGACAAAAAAATAGGCGAACGCATTCTATTGCAGTTAGAAAATCGGACGCTTAACTTGCGACTGGTCGGGATTATGATAGAGCCAATGACGGCCGCTGCGGTGTACGTCAATCCGGTGATATTTGCGTCTGCAAGTGGTGACGTTGGTAAGCTGAATACTAGCAGCAATCTACGAATTGCTTTTAACGATCATCAACAACTCAAGATGAAAGCGGATCTGGTAGAGCGTGCTTTTGCGGCTGAGGACGTACGAGTAGAGTACATCGTTACTGAAGATCAGATGCGTCGGGCGACCGATGGACATTTGCAAATCATGGTCATGGTGCTATTAAGCATTGCAGTCGTGATGGCGGTAGTCGGCTTAGCTGGCTTGGCTACTACAATGAGTGCCAGCGTGGCTGAGCGCAGTAAAGAGTTCGCTGTACAACGCACCATCGGCGCTAGAGACCGTAGCATTATTGGTCTGGTGATGTCAGAGGCGGTATTGATCAGTCTGACCAGCTATATCTGTGCATTACCATTGGCCTTAGTATTTTCTGCTGCAATGGTGAAAGTAGTAGGTGATTTATCTGCCCAACCTTTGGAGGTCAGTTTCTCTGTTGCAGGTGCGCTCGAATGGTTATTAATACTTATTGTGGGCGCATTAGCTGCTAGCCTAATACCAGCGATTCATGCAGCGAGGCTGACGATAAGCGAGGTGCTGACCTATGGTTAACACTAGGGTTAAATTTCCGATTTAACATAGCCCAAGGTCTCGGAAATTTGCGCTGCTGTCGTAATCAAATCCTCCAGCCACTCTTCTTGCAAGCGGTCGGCTGGTGCGGAAATCGAGAGACCCGCAATCATCTTGCCGCTGTCATCGCGTATGCCTGCTGCCATGCAGCGTACGCCTAACTCTAGCTCTTCATTGTCGCGCGCATAACCATTGTCGCGTACGTCGCTAAGTTCTTTTTCTAGCTTGTGTAAATCAGTGATGGAGTTTTTGTTATGTCCTGCAAGGCCTGTGCGTGTCGCGTAAGCACGGATTGCTTTTGGCTCGTCCAGGGATAAAAATAATTTGCCAGTAGAGGTCAAATGCAGCGGTGCTCTGCCGCCGATTGCGCGTACCACCTGCATGCCGGAGCGCTCTGAAAAGGCGCGGTCGATATACACAATCTGATCGCCTTGGCGCACAGACAAGTTGACTGTCTGGTGCGTCTGGCGATGTAGTGTACGCATAAATTCCAGCGCTGCCTCACGCACGTTTAAACGACTTTTGACGATATTGCCAAGCTCTAAAAGTCGCATGCCCAGTCGATAAGAACCGGCTTCGGCTCGGTCTACAAAACGCGTTGTGACCAGATCATTCAAAATCCGGTGTGCGGTGGATGGGTGCAGACCAGTGACGATGGCAAGTTCTTTTAAGCTTACCGGGTCTTGATAGCGAGACAAGGCATCTAGTAGCGATACCAGACGTTCTATTACTTGAATGGCGGTTTTTTCTGAGCCGGGCGTATCGTTTTTCATATTATGGTTGGTGCATTGCAATAGCTCTTTATACCATAATGTGAAAAGCAAGTCAGCAAATTGGCAGTCTAAGTCGAGGTAAATTGACAACGATTTTTGATCCGCCTCGGTCTGATTACAGGCCAATAATTACCAATTACAGCCAACATCAGTAACAGTGCTCAACGCAATTGGAATCACCGCAAGCAGACCAGCTCCTGCAAAGGCATTACGACAATCTTTCCGCACCGCTTTTTTTACTTTTTCACCGAACTGTTTTTCTACGCTTTGATCACGCGCAAAACCTAGCTGCATTTTTTCGATTTCACTGCGCTTGCCACGGCGATAATCTTCTCTGGCAGTTTGTCTGATATTGTCTAAATCTAGATGTGTGTCATGCGTATCATTCGTTGACGTAGTTATTTTGTCCGCCGAAGTAAGCTCTGCTAGTGGTGTGATGGCTGCCGTAGTCTGTGGCTTGCGCATATCTTCTGTCGCCAGCTTTGGACGATTGCTGGTATCTGCCGGTTTAGTGTTAGTGACTTTGCTCGCTATGACTGGCGACGTTGTTTTAGCTGGTGTCTTAGGTTTTATCTGAACGAAATTCAGATCGATATAAGTGACTGCGGCTTGCTGTACATTTCTTTGCAACGGCGCTCGCACCAATTCAAATCGTATCAGCAGTATCAGGGCTGCATGCGCTGCCAGGATGAGGGCGATGGTGGTCAGGTGCTGAGGAATTTTATGTGCAATCGCCATGTTTTGGTTTTGGTATGGTGAAGAATGCTTAGAGCATATTTTGAGCTTTGCCGCTATTTGAGCATGTCCTCTTAGATTGGTTCTCACAAGACTAAAAGAATTTTCATTTTATCAAGTAATCACGTCAAACTTTTACACTAAGTACGAAATACATTGTCGCAATGTACTGTTAAAATCGGCGCGACTATTGTTTTCTGTTTGTAAGTCATTAGCTTTCATCCATTACTCCCCATTGCCATTTCAGGAATTATTCATGAGCGATCAAGAACAAGCCGTTAGCGAATTTAAAAGTAAGAGCGGTCTTAAACGTATTTTCTCCGCATTTTTTTATTCGATTGATGGATTTAAATCGGCCTGGAAAAATGAGCATGCATTCCGACAGGAACTGGTCTTGGTCGTCATTGGCATCGTCGTTGCGCTGGCGTTGCCGGTGTCGTCGTTTGAGAAGCTGATGATGATTGCCAGCTTGCTGTTGATCTTGGTGGTGGAGCTGATTAATTCAGCCATCGAGGCAGTGGTGGACAGGGTATCGCTAGAGCGTCATACCTTGTCTAAAAACGCGAAAGACTTTGGTAGCGCTGCTGTGCTACTGACTTTTTTAATCTCGGTGGGCACTTGGGGCGTAGTTTTATTTAACCGCTTTTACTACTGATTACTACTAGACCGGTACGCTGATATTTAGCAGATATTTAGACTCAATAATTGTGTGTGGTGGCACAAATATCATATACTCCCCTCAATTTTATTGAAATGGTTCCTATCGTCCAAATATTATATGGGAAATGAAAATATACTATATAGGAGTATATAGTATATTTATGAGGGAAATAAGTAGTCTTTTTCTATTTACTTATCTATTAACTCGCCAATTAGCCAAATTTTCAGAACCTGAGTTCAACACGCCGGGTTGCTTCAGGCAGATTCAGAATCACCTATCTTTAACCAGCTTGCCTACTTATCGCGACTGCCTACCATGACCCATATTCCTCACATAACTTCAACTCACGATCTTGCTTTATCTGACGCATTGACTGCTTGCATCAACAATAAAACCAAGCCTTTGGGCAGTCTTGGTATGTTGGAGCGGCTCGCCAGGCAAATCGGATTGATTCAGCAAACCACTCAACCTGTGCTGACTCAAGCGGCGATTATTGTATTTGCGGGTGATCATGGTGTGGTGGCGGAAGGTATCTCCGCGTTTCCGCAAGATGTCACCTGGCAGATGGTAGAAAACTTTTTGGCAGAGGGCGCTGCGATCAATGTGTTTGCCCGACAAAACGCGATTGCGCTGCATATTGTGGATGCCGGTGTCAAGCATGACTTCGGTGTGCGTACGGGTTTGCTGGATCATAAAATCGCTGGCAGCACGCGTAATTTTGCCAAAGAAGCCGCGATGTCGGCAGAACAGTGTTTGGCGGCGCTGAAGAACGGCCAAGAGATCGTCGCTGCTTTGCCTGGTAACGTGCTTGGTTTTGGCGAAATGGGTATAGGCAACACCACGTCCGCCGCTGCTTTAATGCATCAACTGACCGGCATCCCTGTTGCTGATTGTGTCGGTGCTGGTACTGGGTTGGATGCAGCAGGTATCCGCCGCAAGCAACAAGTGATTGAAGATGCGGTTAAATTGCACGGCAACCAGAGTGATCCTCTGGCAGTATTGGCCTGCTTTGGTGGATTCGAAATTGCAATGATGGTCGGTGCCATGCTGGCTGCGGCAGAGCGTCGCATGGTCTTACTGATTGATGGTTTTATTGTGACCAGCGCATTATTGGTCGCGGCCAGATTGCAGCCAGCTATTCTCGATTATTGCGTCTTCGCCCATTGCTCGGACGAGAGCGGACACGCCAAGATGCTGGCCGCATTAGAGGCGCGTCCTTTGCTACAATTGGATTTGCGTTTAGGTGAGGGTACGGGTGCCGCCTTGGTGTATCCGTTAGTGCAAGCGGCAGTCAATTTTATGAATCAGATGGCGACGTTTGAATCAGCCCAAGTCAGCGAAAAATCCTGATATTAGCCGCGCTACTGTAAAACAATGATGCATCAAATCCGCCTCTTTTTTATTGCCTTGCAATTTTTTACGCGTATCCCGATTCCGTCTTGGGTCGGGTTTGAGGCGGCGTGGTTGAATCAGGCATCGCGTTATTTTCCGGCTGTTGGGTGGGTGGTGGGCTTGGTCACTGCGACGGTGTTTGGTTTGGCATCCCTGGTATTGCCGCAGTTGGTGGCGGTTGTTTTGTCGACCGTGGCGGGCATTATGTTGACAGGTGCTTTTCACGAAGATGGCTTTGCCGATATTTGCGATGGTTTTGGCGGAGGCATGACGCCAGAACGCGTGTTAGAAATCATGAAGGATTCTCGGGTCGGCGCGTATGGCGCGATCGGTATTGGCATGATGCTGCTGACCAAAGTGAGCGTGCTTGCCAGCATGCCTGCGTCGTATGTGATCCCTGCATTATTAGTCGCCCATCCTCTATCACGGTTGGCATCTTGCAGTCTGATTTTTTTGATGGACTATGCGCGGTTGGAAGGGAAAGCAAAACCCTTAGCGCAGCATATGTCGGGGTTGGAATTAGTAGTCGCTTGCGCCACCGTTTTTTTACCGGCACTGGCTTTATTTTATGCGCAGTTGCTACCGTTAAAAAATCTTCTGCTAGGCGCCATTTTGTTATGTCTGGCAAGTTGGTGGCTGGCACGTCTGTTCAAGCGCAGGATTGCGGGTTACACCGGTGATTGTCTGGGCGCGGTGCAGCAATTGTCCGAAGTCGCGTTTTATCTCGGTCTATGCAGCTTTATCTAATCCGTCATCCCAAGCCTGAGATCGCATCCGGTATTTGTTACGGGTGTTCTGACATCCTTAGTTCAGAGGTTGAATGTCAATTGGTATTGCCTGCATTAAGAGCCGCATTACCTGCGGATATTCCAGTCTATTCCAGCCCTTTACAACGATGCGCGCTGCTGGCAAATCATATGCATCCTGCGCCTGTTTTCGACCCACGTTTGATGGAGATGGATTTTGGTGATTGGGAATTAAAGAGCTGGGATCAAATTCCGCGTGCAGAGATTGATGCCTGGGCTGCTGATGTCAGTAATTACCGACCCGGTGGTGCAGAGAACGTGATAGAGATGGCAACGCGCGTGATACATTTTCTGCAAGATGTAAAAAACATAATGATGAATGCAGGACAACAGCATCTTGCAGTAGTATGTCACGCAGGTACGATGCGTTTAATGTTGGCATATCAGCTTGCAATCGATCCTATTGCTTTAGCAAAACGGGTAGAGAGCTATCCACAAACGATAGGTTTTGGCGAATGCAAACAATTGCAACTAGGCGAATGTGAGGTTTAACTCCAATGTTAAAATTGATTAAATCATACTAATTGAATTGTTAATGCTGAAACATGCCGGCTCAGCAAGGAATGTATTAATGATAGAACTACGTAAAAGTCCCAGGGTGAATGTCACTTGGCGAGCGGTAATCAAGCTGGCGAGTGGGCAATTAATGCATGCAAAAATCGTGAATCTTTCAACGGGTGGCGTATTGCTACAATGCCCACAAAAATTGGAAGTCAATGCCGAATATCAAATCATGATGGAAGTACCGGGCATCGATGTAATCAAAAAAGAGCAATTCAAAGTTCCTTGCAAGGCGCTCATACAACACATTATTTTGACCGGTGATTTTTATCGCGTTGGAGTTAAATTTAATGAATTATCTGATCTTCACCAGCGATTGATTGATGCCTGGATATCTAAATCGACGGCAATTCACCACCCCGTCTAAATCGCAGAGTCTCAATCAATAAACGTAATTTCTTGTCCTAGTTAGGACAACTTACTTTATCAAACCCCGCCTTTAGCTTGCTGCAAAACCGCTATCGCCTTAGAATGGCGAAGTTTTGGTGCTCGCAGACATGTCCATGTCTGCGGTTAAACGGGAAACACAATGCAAAGTTTGATTTTTGCAAGCGTGTGCTGCCCCCGCAACGGTGAACAAGCGCTGTATCGAGATTGACTCAATCATGTCAATCATTAGATCGATGATCTGATCAATACAGCCAGCCTCTCGCAAATACCACTATGTCTTGTACAGATATGGGAAGGTCGAAAGGTGATGCTTGTCAGCCCGGATACCGGCCAGAATAAGTGAAGTGTCATCCGTAATTATGCTCATTGATGAGCGTTGGTGAATGCCGATGATGCTTTGTATTCATGCAGCCTGCGGGGACGTTGGCTGCTTGCCCCTTTTTCAATTGTGATCATGACCTCTGCATTCAAACCGCTCGCCATCAGCTTTGCTGTGGCCGCTGCTTTTTCCTCTTCTTCTGTTTTTGCTCAATCGGCTGTTCAGCCCAATGCGAGTCAACAGAATTCCGATAATGCTAACAACGCCGCGAATGTTGTTATCACTGCTGGCCGTCAGGCGCAGGCAGCTAAAGACGTATTGGCTGATAACGTAGTAATTACTGCTGCTGATATCGCCAAATCAGGCGCGGCCTCTGTCGCTGAATTACTGCAACAACAACGTGGTGTAGAAATCACGACAAACGGCGGTGCTGGTACTAATGCTTCTGTGTATATCCGTGGTGCAGGCAATGCTCAAAACGTCGTGTTAGTGGATGGCATACGAATCGGTTCTTCCACTACTGGCGGCGCTACCTGGGCGACAATTCCTTTGGCGCAAATTGAGCGTATCGAAATTGTCTACGGCCCTTTAAGCAGTCTGTACGGCGCTGATGCAATGGGTGGCGTAATACAGATTTTCACTAAAAAAGGTGGTTCTGTTATTACCCCGACAGTGTCAGCAGGATTGGGTAGCTACGGTTTGAAGAAATTGGCCGCCGGTGTTTCTGGTGCGACCGACAATCATTTCAGTTTTGCCCTGAACGCAGCTCATGATGAGGCTGATGGTTTCTCCGCAACCAAGCCAGGCGCAGGTCCGTACTCCTACAACGCAGACAAAGATGGCTACACCTTAGACAGCGTCAGTGGTCGTCTGGGCTATGAGCTTATGAAGGGACACGAGTTGGGTCTGACTTTCTTGCAAAGTCGTTTGAGTGCCCAGTTTGATGCAGGTCCTGGCTACGATGATCGCAGCATCCAAAAGTTGGAAACCTTAGCCGTGTTTAGCAAAAACCGCATCGCGCCTAACTGGCTCAGCACTGTGCAACTGGCACAGACAGCAGATAAAAGTTTTACAGATGCCTCCTATGGTCAAAGCCAGATTGACACGACCCAGACCAGCTTTAACTGGCAAAATGACATCATGCTTGGCAAGGATGTTTTGCAATTAGTTTATGAGCACCGCGAAGAGAAAGTGAACGGTACTACAGTAGAAGTCGAGGGCAAACGTACGACCAATTCGGTAGCTGGCTCTTATGTGTTTAAGCAAGATGCTCATCTGGCCAGCGCCAGCGTGCGTTACGATGACAGTTCACAGTACGGTTCTAAAGCGACTGGCAGTATTGCTTACGGCTATCGCTTAACCAATGCATTGCGTGTGAATGCAAGTTACGGCACTAGCTTCCGTGCACCGACGTTTAATGAACTGTATTACCCAAGTTATGGCATCGCAACTAACAAACCAGAACAGGCAAAAAATGCCGAGATCGGGATGTTCTACGAAGATGATATGACGCAGTTCAGCGCCGTGTATTACTCCAATAAAGTGACAGATTTACTGGTGTATGCCAATGTTTGTCCGGTCCAACAATCGACACATCAGTATGGTTGCGCCTATAACGTCAACAAGGCAACTTTGTCTGGTTTAACTCTAGGCGGCTCTACTCATCTGGGTGATCTGACATTGCGCGGATCATTGGATTTGCAAGATCCAAAAGATGACACAACTGGTTTGCGTCTGGCGCGTCGTGCTAAGCAACACGGTAGTCTGGCAGCTGAATACGCATTGGGTAAAACCAAATTGGGCGTAGAAACGCTATTCTCTGGCCAGCGTTTTGACGATGTAGCGAACAAAAAAGTGTTAGCCGGTTATAGCTTGCTAAACCTGTACGCCACTTATGACGTCGCTAACAACTGGTCTGTGATTGGCCGCTGGAACAACGCGCTGAACAAAGATTATGAACTCGCTAAAAATTATGCAACAGCTGGTTCTAATGTATTCGTTGGCGTGAATTACGGTTTTAAGTAAATCTACATTCAGCTTAAATTAAGTTAAATTTAAGCGTGGAATAAATTAATTTTCCCTTGCCCATTTTTTGCTAGCAGGAGATGGGCAAGGAGTTTAAATATGATGTGCAGCTTGATGTACAGCTCGATATGCAACTTATGCCAATACGGCAAATTGTGACAGATTTTTCCTGTCGATTTCTTCCATAAGGCGGACCGTGACTCTTGCTACTTCTTCCGGCTCCGGCATTGCTTCTTCAGCGATTACCAACAAACAACCTAATTCCTGGCGCGCCTCACGCATCATTGGTATTTTAATTTTTTTGTCGCTCACCAGCATCGCTATTGCTTGTGTGACTGGCTCAGTCTCACTGTCTTTTTCAGAATTATTCCATGGCTTGCTAGAACTATTGAACGGCAAGCCATCAACCCTTGCAGCGACTTTATTAGAGCTACGTTTAAGCCGTGCGATGCTCGGGTTTGTTACCGGCGCGACCTTAGCTTTGGCTGGTGTATTGATGCAAGCCTTGCTGCGCAACCCATTAGCCGATCCTTACGTACTGGGTATTTCTGGTGGCGCATCGGTTGGCGCACTGACCGTTATGTTGTTGATCGGTATGAGCTGGCTAGTCGATTTGGCCGCGTTTGGTGGTGCGATTGCTGTCGCGGCTTTGCTGTTTCTTTTAGCGTATCGCGATCTGCGCGGCAGTGGTAGTTCTGACGGTAGTGCGCCCTTATTATTGTTGACGGGGGTGATCGTTCAGGCTGGTTGTGGTGCCGTGATTACTTTGATGTTGTCCATCGCGCCAGATAGTCGTTTGCGCGGTATGGTGTTTTGGATGATCGGTGATTTATCCAATGCCGACGCACGGATCTTCCCTTGGGTGATCTGGATTGTCGTGTTGTTATTTGCCTTACGTATGGCACGGGCAATTAATGTCGCCGCCATGCATGCAGATAACGCCATGACCTTGGGCATCAATATAGGGAAATTACGTCAGGCCTTATTTTTCTGTGCGGCTTTGTTGACCGCCAGCGCAGTCAGCAGCGCCGGTAGTATTGGATTCGTCGGATTGATTATTCCGCATGCCTGCCGCTTTGCGTGGGGCGCAGATCATCGCTTATTGATTCCTGCTGCGAGTCTGGCGGGCGGTAGTTTTTTAGTCTTGGCTGATACCTTGGCACGTACAGTGGTCGCACCCCAGCAATTGCCAGTTGGCGTGATCACGGCCATTATTGGCGTGCCGCTATTTTTGCTGCAACTGCATCAGTTAAGAAAGCAGGTGCGCTGATGAATGCAGCTCTCCAAACAGTACAAACATTATTAAGTACAACCGGTTTGCATCTATCCGTCGGCAAGCGCGTGCTGGTGACGGAGTTGGAATGGCAAGTCAATACTGGTGAGTGCTGGTGCATCATCGGACGTAACGGCGCCGGCAAAAGTACCTTGCTGCGTACCTTAGCAGGCATGCGTGCCATCGAGCAGGGTAATGTCGCAATTAAAAATAAAAAAATCCAGCAATGGTCCCTCACAGACTTAGCAAAAGAACGTTCCTTTCTGCCACAGGGCAGGGTAGATGCCTTTGGTTATAGCGCTATCGAAACCGTATTGAGCGCCCGCCATCCTTATCATGACGCGCATTATTGGGAGTCAACTAGCGATTTGGAATTGGCGCATCAAGCCTTACAGGCACTCGATGTTGCCGACATGGCAGAGCGCGATGTACGCAGCTTGTCCGGTGGTGAGCGGCAACGCGTGGCGATCGCTGCTTTACTGGCGCAAGATGCCAATTTAATGTTGTTAGATGAACCCGCCAACGCGCTGGATTTGGCGCATCAGGTCAGCGTGATGCAATTGTTTTCCCGCTTATGTCATGAGCAAAATAAGGCGGTCGTGATGGTCAGCCATGATCTTAATCTGGCACATCGGGTCGCCACTCACGCCTTATTGTTGATGGGTGACGGACGCTGGCTGGCTGGTGCCGTCGATGATGTTATGACCGCCGACAAACTCAGTCTTTGTCTCGGTCATCCGCTGGAATTAGTACAGCATGGTGAGCAGACTATTTTTTTACCCGGACACTAAATCATGAATCAAGAAAATAACACGCCGGAAGACAATATCAACACCCGTCATCTGCGCCGCATGCAGCGTAAAAAAGAGTTGATGGATCAAAAGATCGACGCCGCACAGCGTAAGACTGGCGTTGTAGTGATTAATGCCGGGAATGGCAAGGGCAAAAGTTCTAGCGGTTTTGGCATGGTGATGCGGGCGATGGGGCATGGTATGCAAGTCGGCGTGGTGCAATTTATTAAAGGCGCGATGTCGACTGGCGAAGAGATTTTCTTACGCCGTTTTCCAGAGGAAGTCAGCTTCCATGCCATGGGCGAAGGTTATACCTGGGAGACCCAAAACCGCGAGCGTGATATTGAAAAAGCCCAGCTTGCCTGGAAAAAAGCCCAAGAGTTTTTGCGTGATCCCGCAATTGGTATGGTCTTGTTAGATGAGTTGAATATTGCGCTCAAATACCATTATCTCGACGTGCAACAAGTGATTGCCGACCTCGATGCTCGTCCAGAAATGCAGCACGTGATCATCACCGGGCGCGGTGCTTTGCCGGAACTGATTGAGGTAGCCGATACCGTAACCGAGATGCAAGTCGTCAAGCATGCATTTAAAGATGGTATCGTCGCGCAAGCCGGGATTGAGTGGTAAAAATCATATACTCCCCATCTATTTTTATATAAATGGCCAGATGTCCAGTAATTACTTGGACAATAAAATATACTGGATATGAGTATATTTATCTACGTTAATTCTGATCTACATAAATTCCATGACTAAACACACCACTTCCGCTCGCGTTGTCCTCATCTCCGCTATCGCTTCTGGTCAAGGCAAAACCACGGTAACAGCGGCATTGGCACGTAAGTTGGTGAAACTGGGGCAGCGGGTGAGAGTGTTTAAAACCGGTCCAGATTTTATCGATCCCATGATGCTGCAACGTGCCAGCGGTGCGCCAGTGTTATCGCTGGATTTATGGATGGTCGGCTTGGATGCGTCGCAAGCCATGCTGGCACAAGCATCGGCTGAGGTAGATGTGATTTTGATTGAAGGCGTGATGGGTTTATATGATGGCAATCCCTCTTCAGCCGATTTGGCACGCGCATTTGGTGTGCCGGTACTGGCGGTGGTGGATGCTTCTGCGATGGCGCAAACCGTCGGTGCTGTGGTGATGGGGTTGCGTGATTTTGGTCCGGTACCGATGGCCGGCGTGATTGCTAATCGGGTAGCATCAGTAGGGCATGCCCGGATGGTGGCTGACGCGATGCAAAAAATTCCGGTACCTGCGATGTCGATGCTGGCGAGCTTGCCACGCCAAGAACAAGCTTTGCCCGAGCGTCATTTAGGGTTGCTCTTACCTGATGAAGTCGCACAAATCGAACAAATTTTAAATGCGCAAGCCGATCAGCTGGTATTGGATTTGGATGCATGGAATGCTTTGCCACTGACGCAATTTGAGCAAATAATCTCGCCTGAAAAAACACCGGCGCTTTTGCAAGGTAAGATCATTGCGATCGCCCGCGATGCTGCTTTTGCGTTTATCTATCCCGCCAATCTAGCATGTCTGCAAGCCCTGGGCGCACAGATAATATTCTTCTTACCGCTGGCAAATCAATCCGTGCCGCCAGATGTAGATGCGGTATATCTGCCCGGCGGCTATCCTGAACTGCATGCAGAAACCTTGAGTCAGGCTGAGCAATGGCAAACGTCGATACGCGCCGCGCATGCCCAAGGAATGCCAATTCTGGCGGAATGCGGTGGCATGATGGCATTGACCGATAAGCTTATTTATCAGGCGAGTGAAGTAATGAACGATCAGCCAAATAGTCCGCAAAATACCGCACAAAAAAACACTTGGAACATGGCAGGCATCATCCGCGGTCAGGTTGTTATGCAAAAACGCTTGGCGGCCTTGGGCGCGCAAGCATGGGTGAGTAAGTATGGTGAATTACGCGGGCATACTTTTCATTATTCGCGCTTTGAGACCAGTTTGGCGCCAGCACATCACACGATAAAGCATGCTAATCAAGAGGCAGGTGAGGCAATTTATCGTGACGGTAATTTGTATGCTTCTTATTTTCACGCTTACTTCCCATCAAATCCAGTCGCCATTGCCCATCTGTTTTTAGGAGAGCCGATATGACGCGCACTCTGGTTTTTGGCGGGGCCCGTTCGGGTAAAAGTGCTTATGCCGAACGCCTGGCAAGTGCTTCTGGCAAACCAGTAATTTACCTCGCCACTGCACAAGCGGGCGATGCCGAAATGCAGAGCAGGATTGCACACCATCAGGTACAGCGCCCGGCTGAATGGGTGACGGTGGAACAAGCTTTATTACTTGCAGATGCGATCACCCGGCACAGCACAGCAGACAATCTCATTCTGGTAGATTGCCTGACCCTGTGGTTATCGAATTTATTATTTGCCGAGCAGATCGACTATCCTGATGTCGGAAAAATTACGCCGCCGGATATTTTTACCGAGCAACGTAGCTTGTTTTTAAAAGCCTTGGAGACTTGCGCCGGAGATGTGATTATGGTCACTAACGAAGTCGGTATGGGCATCATTCCCCAAGGTGCAATTTCGCGCTGGTTTGTTGATGAGGCAGGGCGCTTGAATCAAGCCGTAGCCGCGCAGTGCGAACAAGTGACCTGGGTCGCCGCAGGTTTGCCGTTGCATTTAAAATCAAGAAATTAAACTCGGTTTCTTTAACTCCATATCACTAATGTTACCAATATCAATAACAACGCCAATAACGCCAATAACGCCAATAACGCCAATAACGCCAATAACGCCAATAACGCCAATAACGCCAATAACGCCAATAACGCCAATAACGCCAATATCATGTTAATGCTGACTTCCAGTCTGGTTTTACTTTGCGTTGCGCTAGGCCTGGCGTTGGACACCTGGTTGGGAGAGGCACGGCGCTGGCATCCGCTGGTAGGTTTTGGCAACCTGGCAAACCTATTTGAATCTTATTTGAATCGTCCCGAGGCCAATCGACTGGTCGGTGCTTTGGCTTGGTGCTTGGTGGTCTTGCCGATTGTTGGTCTGACACAGGCGCTGCTAATCTGGTGTACGCACTTCAACCTTTGGCTGGCTGTGGCAGCGCATGCCGTCTTGCTGTATTTATGCATAGGCTTACAAAGCTTGCGCGACCACGCTGAGCCGATTTTCCGTGCGCTGATCAAAGGTGATTTAGCCGAGGCCCGACTCCGCACGTCTTACATCGTCAGCCGCGATACAGCGCAGGCGACCGAGCAGGATTGTTCTAAAGCGGCGGTAGAGTCCGTATTAGAAAATGGTTGTGACGCCGTGTTCGGCACGTTGTTCTGGTTTGTACTTCTGGGTGGTGCTGGCGCAGTGTTGTATCGTCTGGCAAATACGCTGGATGCTATGTGGGGTTATCGCACGCCGCGCTTTTTACGCTTTGGCTGTGTCGCCGCTCGCATTGATGATGGTCTCAACTGGATACCTGCAAGACTCACTGCGATCTCTTACGCTGTTTTGGGCAATACGCAACTCGCATGGCAATGCTGGCAGAAACAGGCACCTCAATGGCCTAGCCCCAATGCAGGGCCAGTAATGGCAGCCGGAGCCGGTGCGCTGGAGGTCACGTTAGGTGGTCTGGCTAGTTACGAC
Organism: Undibacterium sp. GrIS 1.8; assembly: GCF_040544445.1. Taxonomy (NCBI): domain Bacteria; kingdom Pseudomonadati; phylum Pseudomonadota; class Betaproteobacteria; order Burkholderiales; family Oxalobacteraceae; genus Undibacterium; species Undibacterium sp. GrIS 1.8. The sequence goes on from NZ_JBEONQ010000003.1 coordinate 145,531, forward strand.
GGCGTGCCAGAACAACGACCAACTTTAGGTGCGGGTAAACCGCCGATGGCGCGGGATATTCCAAGAGCATGGCTGTTGGTGCGCAATGCCAGCTTATTATGGCTGGGTTGTTTGACCATCGCCGCGACTCTGCTGAATAGATAACAAGGCACATTTCGATATGCTAGAACATGGCGGCAATCTACGTGATGCGATTACTCATTTTGGTCGGCCGCTAGCGGAGTGGCTAGATTTATCGACTGGCCTGAATCCGCATTTTTATCCGGTATCGCGAACATTATTGACTGCGAATGCCTGGCACCGTTTACCTGAAAAATCTTTGGCATTAAGCCAGGCTGCCCAAGCATTTTATGGCGCGCCAGCGATGTTTGCCGTAGCGGGAACGCAAGCCGCAATTCAGGCTTTGCCCTATCTTCGGCCAGCATCCAAAGTCGTAATATCGGCCCCGTCGTATGCCGAGCATGCACATCAATGGCGGCAAGCGCATAGCCGGAACGGATATGACGAATATCTACGACATGAGGTTCGTGAGCTAGCTTACGACCAATTAGCAACAGCAATTGCCGATGCGGATGTAGTCGTAGTCTGCAATCCTAACAATCCGACTGGCGCAACTATTACGCCAGATATTCTGTTGGACTGGGCAGCACAACTGGCACGCCGGGGTGGTTGGCTAATCGTGGACGAAGCCTTTGCTGATACGACACCAGCCATCAGCGTTGCTGCCTTTACAGATCGTCCGGGTCTGATCGTACTGCGCTCCATTGGTAAATTTTTTGGTCTGGCAGGATTACGACTCGGCTTTGTCGCCGCACAAATAGATTTGCTCCAAGCTTTAGAAAATCATTTAGGTCCTTGGACCATTAGCGGTCCCGCACAAGCGATTGCCTGCGCCGCATTCAATGATCGCCACTGGCACAGCGCAACCCGTATCCTCTTAGCAGAGCAGGGTGAACGTTTGCGACAACTGCTGCAGTCACATCACATCAATAGTAGCGGCACGGATCTGTTTCAATGGTGTAGTGAGAAAAGTTTAGCCTGTGATGCTGAATTATTTTGGCAGCGCATGGCAGAGCAAGGTGTCTGGCTTAGACTATTCCGCACAGCTGCGCGCGGTGTACGTTTTGGATTGCCACCTGATGAGGCCGGCTGGCAGAGGTTAGAGCAGGCATTGAAAAAGACATTGGCACAGACGGGGGCTCGTCAGACATAAAGTAGTTATCAATACACGAAAAAAAACCTCGCAAAATATTGCGAGGTTTTCGAATTTTGTTCTAAGCACCTGGCGTACCGAGTCGAGACAATTATTTGCCAGTGTCTTTCATGTTCGCAAATTGATCAAACTCGACATTGAATAATTCGCCACCAACTTTTTCAACTTTGCGCACATAGACGGTTTGTATGATATCGCGCGTTGCCGGGTCAATCATGATGGGGCCACGTGGGCTATTGATTTTCATTCCCTTTAGGATTGCCATCGCTTTATCGCCATCGATCTTGCCATTTAATTTCTTTGCTACTTCATAAATGGCGGCCATACCGTCATACGCTGCAACTGCCATAAAGTTGGCGCGACCCGCACCCGGATTGGCTTCAGCAAAATGTTTTAAAAACGCTTTATTCTCAGGCGAATTGTGCGCAGCAGAATAATGGAAAGTTGTAATTACACCTAAGGTTGCATCGCCCATCGCAGGCAGTACATGGTCATCTGTTAAATCGCCAGTGGCGATAACTTTGATCCCAGCCTCTGCCAGACCACGTTCACGATAGCCTTTCATAAATGCCACACCTTGCTCACCAGCCGGGACAAAAATAAATACCGCTTCTGGCTTTGCGTCTTTAATTCTTTGGATATAGGGTGCAAATTCTGGATTGCGCAATGGCACCCGGATTGACTCTACGATAGTGCCGCCACCGCCGATAAAATTAGTTTTAAATGCAGTTTCTGCATCAATGCCGGGACCATAATCTGCCACCAGAGTCACGACTTTTTTAATATTATTTTTTACTGCCCAAGTTGCCATCGGCCCAGATACTTGCGGCAAAGTCATAGAAAAGCGCGCAATATAGTTTGACTTGGTAGTGATGATTGATGTTGCTGCATTCATAATAATCATCGGCTTTTTAGCTTGTTCTGCAATCGGTGCAACAGCCAATGCTTCGGGTGTTAAACCAAAGCCAGCTAAAAAATCTACCTTATCTCTGACAACCAATTCCTGCGCCAAACGTTTAGCTATATCAGGGGCAGGGCCAGTTGTATCTTTGATGATGATTTCAATTTTTTTGCCGGCAACTTTGTCGCCGTATTGATGCATATAGGCTTTGATGCCACCTTCGATCTGTTTGCCGTAATCAGCAAAAGGACCAGAAAATGCTGCGACTACACCGACTTTGATCGTTTCTTGCGCCTGAGCAGACAGACTGCTGGCTGCCAGACACAGCGTACCGAGTAGAGGGATAAGATATTTTTTGAATTGCATGAAGGTCTCCTATGTTGTTGATGCTTTTGCATCCTGATTTTTATGAATTGATATGGTACTGCGATTAGTCATTTAGTGTGTGAAGTGTACGATAGCGTACTGACCCAATTTGGCATGCGATGGCAAGCTAACTCTACAATATAAATAATTCGTTTTAAAAGGATAAAAAATGAAAATGCGTTATCCACTTATTGCACTATCCATCCTGATGGGGTCTGTCAGTTCCGCATATGCGCAAGTTGACATTGATGTTCAATTGCCTGGCATTAGTATAGATATTGATATGTCGTCCTACCCTGACTTGGTTCAGGTACCTGACTATCCGGTTTATTATAATCCCAGCGCTAACGCGAATTACTTCTTTTATGATGGCTTGTACTGGGTCTACCAACGCGATAATTGGTACGCCAGTAGTTGGTATAACGGCCCGTGGGAATTAACGCAGCCTGAATACGTGCCGCTTTATGTTTTGCGTGTCCCTGTGCGTTACTATCGCAGCCCGCCGGTCTACTTCCGTGGCTGGGTATACGATGCGCCGCCGCGTTGGGGCGATCATTGGGGCAACGATTGGGAATGGCGTCACCGCGGTTGGGATCACTGGGATCGTCGGGCAATTCCGCAGCCTGCGCCGCTACCGATTTATCAACGTCAATATTCTGGTAACCGCTATCCTAGAGCGGTAGAGCAACAGCATACAATTCTGGTACAAAACTATCGCTATCAACCGCGTGAAGCAATTACTCAGCAACGTTTTCAGCCACCACGCAATATGGGAAATCAAATGCCCGGTCAGGCACCCAACCAACGTGTTGAGCAGAACGCTAATCCCCGTATTGAACAAAACCAAAGGATGGCACCACCGCAACTACAGCAGCAAGCACCACAGCAACGTGTGGAACAAAACCAAAGGGTGGAACAAAACCAGCGTTTTGAGCAGCAACAACGCGCAGAGCAACAACAACGTACGGAGCAAAATCAGCGCCTTGAACAACAGCAACGAGCCGACCAACAGCGTGCAGAGCAACAACGTAATGAACAGCAACGTAATGAACAGCAACGAGCGGAACAACAGCAACGTGCAGAGCAGCAACGCATGGAGCAACAACCGCGTAACCAGCAGCAATTACGTTCGCCACAACAGCTGCAAACACAACCTCAGGCGATCAGGCCAGTGCAGCCAACGCAAGCAGCGCAACCACCAGCACCTGTGCAGGTACAACGCCCTCCCGAGCAGCGTGAAAACAGGAGCGAAGCGCCAAGAGAAAACAAATCTGAAAAAAGACCGGAAAATGAGCGAGGTCGGGATAATCGAAATGGTGAGCCGGATCGCCGTTGAATAACTACGGATTGAATCAGACCGTAATTTGAAAAAAGCCCCAGTTTATGCAGGGGCTTTTTTTTGCTTATTTTTTCAATTGGCGGATCAAAAAACTTGCTGCCAACGTCGGCTATTCAACTATTGACCACGTCAGTGTTTTTCAGGTCAGCTAGCGATAGCGTATGAAATACTCTTACTGGCTTATTTAATATACTCATCATTAGTATATTTAAGTTGTCCATAGAATCATTGGCTTAGAAGGTAATTTCTATAAAAATTATGGGGAGTATAGGTAATTTTTTGTCAAATCTGGATTGAATCCGTATTCAATCCAGATTCAATGCCGTTGCTAAAACTCTTCCCAGCCCTCAGTAGATTCAGTCTGCATAGATTTCTTTATTGGAGCTGGTTTTGCCGATGATTTAACGGCTAGCTTTTTCATAGTAGCTGGTTTTGCGCTTGATACTCTTTCCGGCGTTTTGCTGATTGCAGAGGTGGTATTGGTGGCTCTGGTCGATTTTGGCGCGCTGATGTTTGGCGTCACAGAAGCTGAGGCGCTACTGAGTTTAAATACGCTGACCGCATTGGTCAGGGCTGCGGCTTCTTCTTTCATGCTCTCGGCGGCGGCGGCGGCTTGCTCGACCAGTGCTGCATTTTGCTGTGTCATTTCATCCATCTGTGTGATGGCCTGGTTGACTTGTTCAATGCCAGAACTTTGCTCTTGGCTGGCCGCAGTGATCTCGGCCATGATGTCGGCGACATGGCGCACAGACTCGACGATTTCGCCCATAGTCTGGCCAGCCTGATCGACTAGTTTGCTACCATGATCAACTTTTTCTACTGAGTCACTGATCAGTTCTTTAATCTCTTTTGCAGCACCTGCGCTGCGCTGAGCAAGGTTGCGGACTTCTGATGCGACCACCGCAAAGCCGCGTCCTTGTTCACCAGCACGGGCAGCTTCTACGGCGGCGTTTAAAGCAAGGATATTGGTCTGGAATGCAATGCTGTCAATCACGCCAATAATGTCCACAATCTTGCGCGAGCTTTCTTTAATCGATCCCATGGTTTCAACCACTTGTCCCACCACTTCGCCGCCTTTGATCGCAACGCCACTGGCAGAAATGACTAATTGATTTGCCTGTCTGGCGTTGTCGGCATTCTGTTTGACGGTGGAGGTGAGCTCTTCCATTGAGGACGCGGTTTCCTCCAGTGATCCGGCCTGTGATTCGGTACGTGCAGACAGATCCGCATTGCCGGATGCGATTTCGCCTGATGCCGTGGCGATGGTTTCTGTGCTCCGGTGTACCTGGCCTATGGTCATCACCAGGCTATTGTTCATGTCGGCTAAGGCGCTGAGCAGTTGTCCGGTTTCGTCACGTGATTTGACTTGGATGCGGTGGGTTAAATCGCCTTCTGCCACCAGGCGCGCAACAGACACCGCTTCTCCCAACGGTCCGGTAATCGAGCGCGTAATCCAGATGGCAAAAAATATCCCAGCAATCAGACCAGCAAAACCCAGACTTAATACCAGCGTACGTGAGAAAGAAATATCCTCGGTGATTTGGACACCATTAACATCCATCTCTTTATTTTGTTCTTGAATAATCGTATTCAAATCAGTCAACAAAACCTCCAAGGCCGGGAAGGTCTGGTTACTCATCATCTTGGCAGCGTCATCACGCTGATCCAGCTCGATCAGGTCGGCAACTTTAGAAAACGACGCAACGAAGGCAGTACGGGAGACCAGCATTTTTGCCAATACATCCTTAGCGCTTTGGCTAGTCGCCAGTTTGGTCAGCTGGTCTGTCCACTCGACAATCTGTTTTTTATTTGCATCTATTGAGGCATATTGTTTTGCCCGTGCTGCCGGGTCGGACATGATAAATAATTCCATCGTCCGGCTACCGTTTTCCCGCATTTTGGCGTCAATTTTAAAAGCCAGTGCAGCACTTGGCCAGTTCTCGTTGACGATGTGTTTGTTCGCACTGCCGATGGAGGTTAAACGGATTGCGCTGATGGCGATCAGCAAGATCAGTACGATCATCAAAGAACCAAATCCAACCGCGAGGCGAGTACCGATTTTGAAGTTATTGAAGTTCATTGTTCTTCCTTTTGGCTCACCACAGCTAACAGTAGCGGTGGGAGTGGTTCGCTGGAATCAAAACACTTTAGACAGGCATGAGCGTGCAAATTGAGAGTACGGCTTCAGGTAAAGATTAAGGTAAAGATTGAATGCCAAGACTGACGCAAAACGGCTCTGGTGGCGTGAGTCTTAAATACAAAACTATGTTGCCACAGAATTTGCCTGATTAGATGTTGATTATGCTAAGTCGTGAAATTGATTCGAAACTTACACAAAAATTATATTAAATTCTGATGTGAAGTAAAGCTAGATTATTTACTTGCCGAGAGCAGATTGCTATCCAATAATGATCGACCTTAATATACTCCCCATTATTTTTATAAAAAATGCTTGATAGTCCAATTAATGTATGGACGACTAAAATATACTCAGTGAGTGTATGAAAAATGGAAATAATAAAGAAGAAAAAATAGGTAGAAATTCAAGGGAAAAATAGAGCCCGAATATCTTATCAAGCTGGATTGCGATACCGTCATTAGTTTGCATAAATGACATTCATGCAAGCTTGGCTAGGATACTCAAATCGGGGTTTTATCAGCACTGCCAGTGTAAAATGGTGCAACAAATTTTGCTGATACCAGTATGACTATTCATGCAGTGTCGGTTCAATCTTCTCAAAATACAAACGAAAAATACAGACGAATAAATTATGAAACTTGCGACCCTTAAAGATGGTTCTCGTGATGGTCAGTTATTGATTGTTTCACGCGATTTAAAAACTGCCATGATTGCCGATGGCATTGCGCCTACCTTGCAACGGGCTTTAGATGACTGGGGCTTTATTGCGCCGCAATTGGACGAGGCCTATGAACGCTTAAATGCGGGCAGGGCGGTGAATACGTTTGATTTTGATGCCGCTAATTGCATGGCACCTTTGCCGCGCGCTTTCCAGTGGGCAGATGGATCGTCTTATGTTAATCATGTGGAGTTGGTGCGTAAGGCACGTAATGCGGATATGCCAGATAGTTTTTGGCATGACCCTTTAATGTATCAGGGCGGGAGTGATGATTTTATTGGCCCCAAAGACGATATAGAAATGCTGTCAGAAGAGTGGGGCATCGATTTTGAAAGCGAGGTCGCTGTCATCACTGGCGACGTCCCGATGGGCGTCAAGGTGCAGCATGCAGCAGAGCATATCCGTTTGCTGATGCTGGTCAATGATGTCTCATTACGTAATTTGATTCCAGCGGAATTGGCGAAGGGATTTGGATTTTTTCAATCCAAACCTGCCTCAAGTTTTTCGCCAGTTGCGGTGACGCCAGATGAATTGGGCGATGCCTGGAAAGACGGCAAAGTGCATTTACCGTTGCGTTCGACCTTAAATGGCACGCTGGTTGGTCAGCCCAATGCGGGTGTTGATATGGTGTTCTCTTTCACCCAATTGATTACGCATTTATGCAAAACTCGCAAGGCACGTGCGGGCACGATCGTTGGCTCCGGTACGGTGTCGAATAAAGATGCCAGCAAAGGGTATAGCTGTATTGCCGAAAAACGTGCATTAGAAATGATCGCTGGCGGAGAACCGATTACGCCGTTTATGCAATTTGGTGACAGCATTAAAATTGAGATGCTGGATAAAAATGGTAAGTCGATTTTCGGCGCTATTGAGCAGAGTGTGGTCGAATACCATCGCTAAATATGCAGCATGAATATGTGATTTGAATATGCAACGTAAATAAGGCGGACAAATTAATTTGTCCGCCTTATTTATTTGTTCGCTCTATTGATTATTGTCTGCCAAGTTGGAAAAAGATATTTCTGGTACCCGCAGGTGCAACAGCAACACCCAGATAAATCGGCCCCATAAAACTATTAAATCCAACAAATACGCTGGCGCTTTTTCGCAATGAAGGGAAAGATATTTCACTGCGCGAATTCCAGACATTACCTGCCTCAAAAGAGGTACCTAAGAATAAATTCTGTCCCGCCATCTCAAATTTTACGGCGCGTAAAAGATACGTCACACTGCCATACAGCAGGTAATTGCCCGCAAACTGATCTGGCTGATAGGCCGATAATTGCTGGAAGCCGCCCAGCGTAGTGCCGATGCCGCGGATTTCTGTGTCGTTCTGGAATAAACCTGCACCGCTTAACTTTAAGTTGATGCTCTGATTGTCGATACTCTGCGCCCAGATGCTATCGAAAGTAAATTCCTGATAATTGCTACGACTTTTATCTACGCCGACAAACAGGCTGGAAGCCAGTTTATAACCATCGCGTGGGAAGGCAGAGTCACTTAATTGGTCAATCACAAATGAGCTTTTGAAACCCGCTTGTTGAAGATTTGCGCTAGGTAAGGGCTGAGACCCCAAGCTGCCATCGCTATTTTGAACTAATAAACCACCCAGCTTAGGACGAACGCGGTAGCGGGTGCCAGCGATACCGAAGCGGACTTCACCCAAGGTACCTAACTCACCTAATGGAATGCCGACATCCAGGCCGAGCTGGATTTTTTGCAGATTGTATTCAGCAATCCTAACATCATCGCTATACAGATTACGGGCATTTTGTCCCAGTTCAATATATGGCGACAGGTAGGAGCCTTCACGCTCAAAAATAGGTTGGCGCAATTCAGACCGAACGCGAATCAGACTGCCAAACTCTGCATCATTGCGCCACTCTAATCCGCTATCTGTCAGCCAAGGGCGGCGATGCCCGACTTGCAGACGGAATCCACCGGCACCTTCAAAGCCGCCAGATAGCGCTAACCCAAAACGTAAGAAATGCGGGCCCCAATTTCTGCCGTTAGCGTTGATCTGCACGCCGTACTCGCCATTACGTTGTATTAGCTGGTGGTTGATGCTATCAAATTCTCGGGTGATATTTAACACTGCTAATTTACGGTTGATCTCTTCGGCGTTATATTTGCTACCGATTTTGATGGATACCTGACGGCGGATATCCATTTCTGGTATCGCACCGTCAGTCACTACATCGACAAAAGCGATATCAATACTAGGTAAGGGCGGACGTAAGCGTGTTTGTTGTTTGGCCGCATACAGATGCGGTTCTAAACTTAATGACAGTAATTTTTCTTGGATGGCTTGCGCTGCATTTTGCCCAATCACGGATGCTTCGGCCGAGCGGCCAAAATCCATAAAACTGATCGACCCTAAATCAGGTTCGATCAAAATATCAGAGTCCTTTAGGCCCGCTTTTTGCATTTCTACATTTTGCTCAGTCAAGATATTGATCATCTGCTGACTGACATTAAACAAGCTTTGCAATTTATCGCGTGGTAGCAGCGGCGTACCAATATTGACAGCGATGACGATATCTGCCCCCATACTACGAGCGATATCTACTGGCAGATTGCGTACCAGACCACCATCAGTGAGCAAGCGGCCATTGACTTCTACCGGCGCAAAAACGCCGGGTGCGGCCATACTGGCACGTATCGCGGTGTAGAGTGGACCTTTGTCAAAGACCACCATTTTCCCGGATTCAAGATCGGTAGCAACTGCACGAAATGGGATTGGCAATTTATCAAAGTTGATATCAGGCTGAATATGCACAGTCCAGTTCTGCAATAACTCTAAAAATTGGGTTGCCTGCACCGCACCGCTAGGTAAACGCACTCCGCTGGCGCTCAGACCTAGTGTGGCTCCCAGCGGATATTGTGTATCTTCTTCTCGCAAGGCTTCTGGTAACATGCGCCTTTGCACCCGGTCCAGCGCAATATCGTCTAGCTTTAATGCTTGTAATCTTTGTTCGATCTCGGTTGCAGATAGTCCTGCTGCATACAGACCCCCAACTACCGCGCCCATGCTGGTACCGGCTATGCAGTCAATCGGTACATTCAGTTCTTCCAGCGCTTTAAGCACACCCACATGTGCAAAACCACGTGCGCCTCCGCCTGATAGAGCGACACAGATTTTGGGTGTTTTTGTAAGCGGTTTGGTGGTGGTGAGGCGCTCGGCGAGTGCGCTTTGACTAAAAAGCGAGGTCAAGCTGATCAGACAGACTACGGCAAGACAAAGTTTTTTTGCGGTTGGCATGGGATTGTTTTTGGAAATTAAGCAGAATTAGGCGGAGCGGACGAAATAGTACGATACCTAAGTTTGTATTGCATAGCTGCCGATCTGCTTGAATAGAATATATACTACGGTAAGCATTATTTTACTGCGCAAAAATGTCATTTAACTGCCAATTCACCCGTTTAGCAGACGTTTTGTAGCAAATCTCCCGATTTTTTTGCCGTTTTTTGCGCAAAAAATATGATCCGAAATACCAAGGTATATTCATGAACTTACACCAACTGCGCTTTGTTCGCGAAGCTGTCCGGCAAAATTTTAATCTGACCGAAGCCGCCAAAGCGCTGTTTACTTCACAACCTGGTGTTTCTAAAGCGATCATCGAATTAGAAGAAGAGTTAGGCGTCGATATCTTTACTCGTCACGGCAAGCGTATCCGTGGTTTGACCGAGCCTGGCCGTGAGGTATTGAAGTCAGTTGAGCTGATCATGCAAGAGATTGATGGTCTAAAACGCATCGGTAAAGAATATGCCGCTCAAGATACGGGGAGTTTTACGATTGCAACAACGCATACGCAAGCACGCTATGCCTTGCCAAAAGTAGTGCAGGCTTTTATGCAAAAATATCCCAAGGTCAGACTCTCGCTGTTGCAGGGTAATCCAAAGCAGATCGCAGAAATGGTGATGCGAGATCAGGCAGATCTGGCGATTGCGACCGAGGCAATTGCCGGGATTGATGGCTTGATCTCCTTCCCTTGTTATCAATGGGAGCATATGGTGGTGGTACCACCTGATCATCCTTTGCTCAAGACAAAAAATATTACGCTGGAAGAGATCGCTCATTTTCCGCTGATCACCTACGACAGTGCCTTTGCAGGCCGTAGCAAGATCGATCATGCTTTTGAAATACGCAGTTTAAAACCTGATATTTTGCTGGAGGCGATTGATGCCGATGTCATCAAAACCTATGTAGAACTGGGAATGGGTGTCGGTATTATTGCGGGTATGGCGTTTGATGCAGAGCGTGATAAAGATTTGCGTGCGATCCCGGTTGGACATTTATTTGGAATGAATGTGTCGCGTGTGGCAGTCAAGCAGGGTGCATATTTACGAAGTTATATCTACACCTTTATCGAACTGATGACGCCCACTTTAAACCGCAAGTTGATTGATCAGGTGATGCAAGGCGGTAAAGATACCTACGATTTATGAGCCACCAGTTGACTTCACGCTTACAGCCTTTAGCTACCTGGTCGCAGCATGAGCGCAAACAGATAAAAGGTATTCTGACCGATATTGACGATACCTTTACGACACACGGTAAACTAACGCTAGAAGCTTTAGATGCGATACAACGCGCCAGACAAGCAGGTTTAAAGGTGATTGCGGTAACGGGTCGGCCAACGTACTGGACTTTACCTTTATTGCGCTTATGTAGTTTTGATGCCGTGATTGCGGAAAATGGTGCTAGTGCTTTTTGGCTAGATCAGCATGGACGACAACAATCGATGTTCTATGTTGATGCCGCCACGCGACTTCAACACAAACAACAATTGCAGGCATTTGCGGTCACAATGACAGCACATTTCTCCAAAGTGCAGGTGGCGGAAGACGCCCCGCAACGGGTGGGCGATTTGGCATTTGATATCGGCGAATGTATTTCACCATTAGCGTTGGATGAGTTGAATCAGGTGGTTGCTCTGATCCGCTCAAACGGTTTGCACGCAACCACCAGCAACATCCATGCTCACGCATCGGTGACACCGTTTTCTAAACAAAGTATGAGCCAGCAGGTATTACAGGATGTATTTGGCGTCAGTGATGAACTGGCAAAGCAACAGTATGTATTTATTGGCGACTCTGCCAACGATGCCAGTATGTTTGCACATTATCCGCATGCGGTCGGCGTTGCTAATGTGCGTAAATATGTAGACCGGTTTGACGCGCATCCTGCTTATATTACCGAGCAAGAATACGGCGCAGGATTTGTAGAATTAATTAATACCCTATTGAACTGAAAGAAAAATATGCGCGACTATTACGCACAAAGAGCGAAGAATTACGACACCATTTACGCCAAACCAGAGCGTCAAAACGATCTGCAAGAATTGGCCGAACGGGTCAGTGTAGTACTAGAGAATCACACAGTATTAGAGGTCGCTTGCGGCACCGGTTATTGGACCGAGCGTTTTGCAACCAGCGCACAATCAGTCTTGGCAACGGATATCAATCAGATCATGCTGGATATTGCTCAAACTAAAAATCTACCTGAAGGCAAAGTCAAATTTGCGATTGCTGATGCGTTTGATTTACCTCAGGGTGACTATAGCGCTTGCTTTGCGGGCTTTTGGTGGTCGCATGTAAAAAAAGAAGAGCAGGCTGATTTTTTGAAAAAGCTACGCGCTAAAGTCGGACAAGATTGTGTTTTGGTATTGATCGACAATAATCATGTCGAAGGCAGCAGTCTGCCAATTGCCCGCACCGATAGCGAGGGCAACACTTACCAACAGCGCATGCAAGAAGATGGCACTCGTGTAGATATCGTGAAAAATTTTCCAACGGATAGTTTTATGCGCAAAAAATTTGCTTCATTTGCTAAAGATATCCGCATACGCCGGAACGATTATTTTTGGATGCTGACTTGTGTGCTGCGGTAGTTAAATTTTAGTGATGATCTGCTGACGAATAAAAATCTTAATCACTATATTGACCTTGTGTGATTATTTATGTCACCTACTGCCATGGGTCATAAGTCCCTATATTCCACAAGTGACCTTCCAGATCGAAGAAGCTAAAGCCTCTGCCACCGTATTCTTCATCTTTAATATCGATGACAATACGTGCTCCGACTTTGATCGCTTTGGCATAGATTGCATCTGCGTCGCGGACTACGATATAAGTTGATTGCGTTTGCGCACCGCCTAGCTCATCCGGTTGCTTTATCAATTGGCCGTAGGCGTTGTTATCGTTGATATCCTTATTCGCCGAACCCAGCATGATCATGCTGCGTCCCAGCGTGAGCTGAGCGTGGGCGATACGGCCGTCATCTTGCGGGACTACCAGATGTTTGCTCAATCCAATAACTTCACAAAGCCATTCAATTGCTACGACCGCATCGCGGTAACGCAGGCAGGGGATGATGGCACTATTTTTTTCTTCAGTTATTTCTTCGGTCGTTTTGCGGGCCATTTTGTTGATCATTTTGTTCTCTGTCATGGTAAATTGCGCAAGGTTTTAATTTTCAATTTCTTCTAGGAGATTTTCAATGGATTTACAAGGATGTACCGATGCGATTCGTGCAAAAGTAGGTGATGATAGCGGCTTAAATGCCTTATTGAAATTTGATTGCGGTAACGATGGTGTTGTATTTGTTGAGGCAGTTACCGTGCCGAATAAGGTCAGCAACGATAACCTGGATGCAACTTGCACTGTGACACTCGCTTTAGAAAGTCTGAGTGCCATGTTGACCGGAGAATTAAATCCTGTAAATGGCTTTATGTCTGGCAAGCTCAAAGTCACTGGCGATATGAGTGTGGCAATGCGCTTGCAAAAAGTGCTGTAACGCTTGCCGTTTAGTTTTTTTAAGTTCAAAAAAGGATGTCCAATAATAATGCGGCTTTCCAGTCAATATCTGGCCAGAAGCCGCATTATTATTGGACATCTTATTTAGAAAACTTCTTCGTCATTCAGACATTCATTTACACCAGAGATACCGCACCTAATACCAAGGCAGAACTGCCGTCGGGGTATAGCGCGTCGTAGCATCGGGTGCAGCAGTCGCAAAACAAATGGGCGCGCTTGACGTGACGAAAGCGTAGTATCAGTTGTAACGCTACGCCGTTGCAATGAGGGCAAACTTCGCGCATGGTGCCGGATGATTGCGCATCGTCAGACAAATAGCCTTGCTCTAGCATGACACCATCAATCACATCGCGCGGATCAATTTCTATCAGGGTAAAAAATGGTGCTCTGGTTCCTCTGCGCTCGTTGTAGGATAAGCTGTCTTCAGATTGCATGTAGGATGGTGAACTAATCATTTTTTTGCTCCTTTGGAAACAATTGCTAGTGATCTGATAGCGATTGATGAAAATGTTGCCTGAGCTTTTAATCTAGTCAAGATTACTGGATAAGACAAGGAGTCATCAGGTAAATAAGCATCCTTCAGGATTTAACAGGTGGAGAATGAGCGATACAGAACAAGGTTTTCAGGTACATCTGCTAAAGCAAGATTTGGTCTTTCCGATAAGATCGTCGATGAGTGTATTAGAGGCCGCACAACTTGCTGGTATCAGCTTGCCTAGTTCATGTCGAAATGGTACTTGCCGTGCTTGCCTTTGCCATATGCTAAGCGGTAGCGTCGATTATCGTATTGAATGGCCTGGATTGTCGTTTGATGAGAAATCAGATGGTGCGATTTTGCCCTGCGTGGCGCAGGCAAGATCTGATCTTGTACTGAATGTGACGTATGCAGTTTCGGTTGCAGGTCATACAGATAGTTAGTTGGCTATGAATGCCGTCAGCCAGATAGTCTGGCCAACGGCATGCTGTAATTATCAGATGTAATTACATTGTTTAGAGATTGCTACCGCGACCTACTGTTTGGCCTGTTGCGTTTGTCCAGCATCATAAGCGCATGGAGTTACTTTGTTGTCAGTCCGGTTCCAGCATGAGGTTTGCGCATCGACAACTGGATGTGGGATTCCGTCTTCATCAATTTTTGCTAAACGCGTATCCCAAGCCTGTACACCTTGACGATTGACATGCAATCGCACTACCCAACCTTTTGTTTGCGCCTCGTTGTCTAGCGCATCAATCATAAAATTTCCTATGCTATAAATGATAGGCTTGCCTTGGTAGTGTTCCACGTCTTGTATTACATGTGGATGACCACCGATTACGGCATCCGCACCGGCTTTAATCATGATGTGAGCCAACTTACGCTGACGATCACCTGCAAGTAACTCGTTTTCCCAACCCCAATGCATAAATGGGATGACCAGATCAGCTTTGTAAACAGATCGTGCTTTGCGTATATCATCTACAACTTGTTCATCCTCGCTCCACGCAATACCCGCAGCTTTGGCATCCGCTTCAAAACTACGTGGCATAAATTCGTTATAAGCGAGGAAAGCGATACGTAATCCTTTGCGTTCTATAATTAATGGCGTATGTGCTTCGTGTAAATTTTGGCCACCACCAAAATGCGGTATCTTCTGCTGGTCAAGCAGCCCCAGCATTTCGCTAAATGCCTCCCTGCCAAAATCACCAGAGTGATTATTAGCAATGCCGACGGCATCAAAGTGACGTTTTAAGACAGCAAGACTGCGTGGATGTGCACGGAAATTGAAATTTTTATCTACTGGGTTGCCAACAGTGGCGACTACACATTCAAGATTGCCAATACGTATATCGGCATTCGCCAGAATAGGGGCGAAATCTGCAAATGGATCGCGCCCGTCTTCAATCATTTTCCCCGGTTTGCCATCGAGAACAATGTCACCTGCAAATAAGATACTGACCAGCCCGTCTTCTGGGCTTTTATCTTTAGCCCAGCATGGATTACAAAACGCTAAGCCAGCAACCATAGCGAAAAAAATATGAACGCTACGCATCATGGCTTTGCTCCTTGCAGTGTGCAGTGGTACTGCAATTCACGTTCCACTTCACCCGCATACAGGCTGTTAAGCGGGGTTAGCGGGGTAGGTGAGTCAGAATAGCTAAATGGCGGTAAATAGGTCGCTTGGTGAATAGGCACATCATAGTGGCGCCCTTGGAAGTACACATACAACTTGATGTAATCAATCGGTTTTGCATTCGGAAGCTTCGCTCCGACCATCACTGCTTTAAACAAAAAGCGACCACCGATATCAACCGACTCCACGGCGTAAGGATCACTCACCGACTTTGTCTCCACTATTTGGGTGCTACCTGCATAAGTGACTTCACAACGTAAAACTGGTGTTGCCATCGCGACATCGCAGCAAAAAAATAATCCAGCCGCTAATAAAACGGGAAAGCTCTTCTTTAAAATCTTTGCTGAATTGAAGTGTTCGGAATGGTTGGGGCTTGAGCTTGATAGCATTATTGATTTGATCTGATCGAAGATTGGTAACAGGAAGAAAGCGTGCAGATTTGCTTTGAGTAATCGCTATAGTCTAACGAATTTTACTTTCCCTTAGTATTAGTTTTGGATTGCAAGCAATTTAAGTATCCAACGTCGGAGCGCCGCACTTATTGTGTATAAAAGCATTTTTTGTGTTGCTGCCATCAATTTATTTTACTTTGTCTAAAATTTGTAGGTATAATCAAATAATCGTTGAGATTCTAGGTGGTAGTGCAGTATCAGTCTGTCATTTCTTCTTGGTTGAAACGATTTACCGGGCATTCGCCCACATTAACTGAAATAGGAAATTGTAATGGCAACAGGTATTGTAAAATGGTTCAATGATTCTAAAGGTTTTGGTTTCATTACTCCAGACGAAGGCGGCGAAGATTTGTTCGCTCATTTCTCAGCGATCGTATCATCCGGCTTCAAATCTTTGAAAGAAAACCAACGTGTTTCTTTCGACGTAACAACTGGCCCAAAAGGCAAACAAGCTTCTAACATTCAAGGCATCTAATCTCTGATTAGAACGCTGAATGTGACTTGTTAAAGTCGTTAAGTAAAAATCCTCGACATGTCGGGGATTTTTTTCGTCTTGTTAAAAATCTCCGACTTTCATCGCCGCTTTTCATTCTTATCTCATTTTGTTGTCAGGTCTTGTGCCAATAGTTTGGTTTGCTATACGCATGACGTAAGAAATCAACGAAGGCTCGTATTCGCAGTGGTAAATGACGGCGTTGCGCAAAAATAGCGTAGATATCATTGCCCGGTGCAGTGAAATCATCGAGCACGGTAACCAATTTGCCGGACTCAATTTCTGTACCGACTTCCCACATCGAGCGCCAAGCCAGGCCTTTGCCTGCGAGTGCCCAATCATGCAATACCTCGCCATCATTACAAACCATATTGCCATCGACTTTAAGGACGACATTTTTCCCGTTTTGCCGAAATGTCCATCCACGCTGGCTGCCATCATTATTAAAAGCCAGGCAGTTATGATGGCTTAATTCATCCAAAGACATGGGCGCACCAAATCGCTTGATATAGGCGGGGGAGGCGACAACTACCCGTTTATTGTCGGCTAATTTAACCCCGATCAAATTGGAATCTGTTAACGATGCGATACGTATCGCAACATCAACACCTTCGCCGATCAAATCTACCACCCGGTCATTCAGGCTGAGGGTCAGCTTAACATCTCTGTGTTCGCTTAAAAAAGAAGGTACCAGCGGTGCGACATGTTGCCGGCCAAATCCTGCAGGCGCAGAGATCGTCAGTTGTCCGCTGGCTCGTGCACTGCGTTCGGATACCGATGTCTCGGCTTCCTCCAGCTCTGCTAATATCCGCTGGCAATCCTCTAAAAACGCAGCACCCTCATTGGTCAATGCGATTTTACGGGTGGTTCTTTGCAATAATTTGACGCTTAGGCGCTCTTCTAATGCATCCAGTCGACGACCTATCATCGCTGGTGCAACGCCTTCTGCCCGAGCTGCAGCGGACAGGCTACCGCGTGTTGCGACTTCTGCAAATGTGGAGATTTGTTTGAATTGATCCATGTGATCGCCATTAAAAATGAGTGATTACTAAGCCACGATGCGTAGTCATATATGACAAATATAAATGATGTTTGAGGGTTTTGTCATTTATCTTTAACTAAAACGCAAAGATAAAATGATAAAACATCTTGTTTATTCAGGTTTTTGCTGAATATACTTTGCATCCAGATCTCGACTTTTACTTTAATCAACGGAGAAACGCATGACACAAATCAAATTGCCAACCGGTATGGAAATCAAGGGCGAAATCAAACCAGGCTTTGAGCAAATCCTGACCTTGGAAGCCCTGGAGTTAGTCGCTAAACTGAGCCGTGCATTTGAGCCGCGTCGCCAAGAATTGCTGGCCGCACGCGCCGCACGGGTGCTGCGTTTAGATGCTGGTGAATTGCCAGATTTTTTACCAGAAACCAAACACATCCGCGAAGGTAACTGGAAGATCGCCCCTATTCCTAAAGCTCTGGAGTGCCGCCGGGTTGAAATCACCGGGCCGGTAGAGCGCAAGATGGTGATCAACGCACTGAATTCCGGTGCCGACAGTTACATGACGGACTTTGAAGATTCCAATACGCCAAACTGGGACAACCAGATCAGTGGCCAGATCAATATGCGCGACGCCGTGCGCCGCACGATCAGCTTGGAACAAAATGGTAAAAGCTACAAACTCAACGATGCGATTGCGAACTTGGTAGTGCGTGCCCGCGGCTGGCACTTGGACGAAAAACATGTGTTGGTTGACGGCAAACGCATCTCCGGCGGTATTTTTGATTTCGCCCTGTTTTTGTTCCATAACGCCAAAGAACAATTAGCTCGCGGCGCTGGTCCTTACTTTTATTTGCCAAAATTAGAGTCCCATTTAGAAGCGCGTTTGTGGAACGATATTTTTGTTATGGCACAAAACGAGATCGGTTTGCCACAAGGCACGATCAAGGCAACCGTATTAATTGAAACCATCGTTGCTGCATTTGAGATGGATGAGATTTTGTACGAATTGCGTGAGCACAGTGCAGGTTTAAACGCAGGTCGCTGGGATTACATTTTTTCTTGCATTAAAAAATTCAAGAATGACAAAAATTTCTGCCTCGCAGATCGCGCTAAAGTCACTATGACAGCCCCGTTTATGCGCTCTTATGCATTGTTGTTGCTGAAAACTTGCCACAAACGCAATGCACCGGCAATCGGCGGCATGGCAGCGTTGATTCCGATCAAAAACGATCCGGCAAAAAATGATGTTGCAATGGGCGGCGTACGAGTTGATAAAGCGCGCGATGCTACTGATGGTTACGACGGCGGCTGGGTTGCTCATCCAGGTTTGGTTGAACTGGCGATGACCGAGTTCAAAAAAGTATTGGGCGACGCTCCAAATCAAATTTCTAAACAGCGTCCTGATATTGAAGTTACTGCCAAAGACTTGCTCAACTTCCAACCAGAAACACCAATCACCGAAGCTGGTTTGCGTTACAACATCAACGTCGGTATTCATTACCTTGGCGCCTGGCTGGCTGGCAACGGTTGTGTGCCAATCCATAACTTGATGGAAGATGCCGCTACTGCTGAAATCAGTCGTTCACAAGTTTGGCAGTGGATACGCTCCAGCAAAGGCGTGTTCGAAGACGGCACAAAAATCACCGCTGATATGGTGCGCGCGATGATTCCCGAAGAACTGGCCAAAGTGAAGGACTTGGTCGGCTCCGGTGCAAGCTATGACCGCGCTGCGACGATTTTTGAAGAGATGTCGACTTCAGATTCGTTTGCAGAATTTTTGACCTTGCCGTTGTACGAAGAGATTTAAATTGCTCGCAGCGGGAGTTTCGTTGCGTCAAAATTGATCAAAAAAGTAGTTATTCAGCTACCTAAAAACGACCCGTAAGTTATACGGGTCGTTTTTTTATTTTAAACAATATAAAAATATACTCCCCATAAAATCCTCAATAAATCCTTTAATGTCCAATGATTATATGGATTATTAATATATACATGCCCGGAGTATATTTTAATCGATTATGAATTAGTTCAGCGTTTGTAGAAAAAACAAGCAAGATTGATATCCAGTATCTCTGCCTTAGTCCGATAGCTGCGAACTCTCTGCCATCTTTCATAATTTGCTAAAGAAGTTTAAATCTCAGAAAAAATCAGCAGGAGATGACAAATTTTAACAATAAGGCAAGTTTAATTTGTTATATTTATGCCCACTGTGTTTGCCTGGCAATTCTTCAACTGGCGAATGCATGACGATTGATGGTAAATCCCTCTTCATAGAAAAGTGAGTATAAAAATGAAACAATATGGCGCGGAGTTTTTTGGGACTTTCTGGCTGGTCTTAGGTGGTTGTGGTAGTGCCGTGTTGGCGGCAACGTTTCCCGGTGTTGGCATTGGTTTGCATGGCGTATCGCTGGCTTTTGGCTTGACGGTATTAACTATGGCATATGCGATTGGTCATATTTCAGGGTGTCACTTAAATCCAGCGGTATCGATAGGTTTGTGGGTTGGTGGCCGTTTTCCTGCGAATAAATTGCTGCCTTATATCGTGGCACAAGTGTTGGGTGGTATCGTTGCCGGTGGAGTTTTATATCTGATCGCCAGTGGTAAGCCAGGTTTTGATGTATCTGCCGGTTTTGCCTCTAACGGCTTTGGCGAGCACTCGCCAGGCGGCTATTCTTTGCAAGCAGCCTGGCTGACCGAGGCTGTGATGACGATGATGTTTTTGGTGATCATCATGGGCGCTACGGATGCGCGCGCGCCAAAAGGTTTTGCGCCGATTGCGATAGGTTTGGGGCTGACACTGATTCATCTGATCAGCATTCCGGTCACGAATACCTCGGTCAATCCAGCGCGCAGCACTGGCGTGGCGATTTATGTCGGCGGCTGGGCGATCCAGCAACTATGGTTGTTCTGGGTTGCACCGATTGTTGGTGCAGTGATCGGCGCGGTGACTTATAAAATGATCGCTGGCGATAGTAAATAAGCGGATTAAGATCATTTGGCTTAACGCCGCATTAATGCCGTATTGATGCCATATCATTGCTGCATTGCATTTTGATAGCCATCACTTGCTGATCAAAACTAAGCAAGGTTCTTGAGTAGTTTGTTTTATCTTTATGGTGCAATGCGCCATGAAATAATTGCATGCTATTCTTGAGCCTTCTTTTATTTCAGATATCACCATGCCTGAACAATTTATCAGTAGTACCGACGTGATTATCAACACTGAGCGGTGGTTAGAAAAGGCAGTGATCGGCCTGAATTTATGCCCTTTTGCCAAAGCAGTGCAGGTCAAACAGCAAATCCGCTTTACCGTGAGCGAAGCGCACACGCCCGAGGAATTGTTAAAAGAACTGATCAACGAATTAGAGCTGTTAGCAGAAGCCAATCCTGAAAAAATTGAGACCAGCTTGCTGATTCATCCTTATGTGTTGACTGACTTTTTAGACTATAACGACTTTCTCGATGTGGCTGACGCCGCACTGCATGAACTGAATCTGGAAGGCATCATCCAAATTGCCAGCTTCCATCCAGATTACCAATTTGCCGATACCGAATCTGACGATATTGAGAATTTTACGAATCGCTCACCGTATCCAACACTGCATTTATTGCGAGAAGAAAGCATCGACAAAGCGGTTGAGGCTTTCCCCGACGCAGACGCGATTTATGAAAAAAATATTCAAACGATGCGCGACTTAGGTCATGAAGGCTGGCGCAAATTATTTTCTGCTTATCGTAAAAAATGATTTGTCCGGTAATAATTGATGATCTTCGGCATTGATCTGCAATCTTTTTTTTATATCGATATGCGTAAAAGTAATTTGTCTCGTTCGTTTTTTTGATTGAATCAGGTTAATCATTTAACTCGGTTTATTTAGTATACTGGGTTGGTGTATATAGTTATTTTTCATCGTCCTCCATTAAAATATTGGAGGATAGCTAGGTGATTTTATATACTCCCTGTATTCTTCGTTATTAGAGAGTTAAATCAATTCTGTCTTTACATCAGATGCCGAGATTAATTTCAGCTAGCTTGGTGGTTTTGTAAACACTCTGATCAAATTTTCATATCTCAATCTACATCAGGCCAGATAGTATCGCTGGATCTGCTTAAAAAATAGGCAGGTCAGGCTTGTTATTTTGCGTAGCAGCATGTAGAGTAAAGGGTTGTTTTTCCGCATTTTTCACCCTTTAGGTTTTTATCTATGGCTCTAATCGTCCACAAATACGGCGGTACTTCGATGGGTTCGACAGAACGCATCAAGAACGTCGCCAAGCGCGTCGCCAAATGGCATGATGCAGGCCACCAGATTGTTGTGGTGCCGTCCGCCATGTCTGGTGAGACCAACCGCATTATCGGCCTCGCCAAAGAAATTATGGATCAACCTGATCCGCGCGAACTCGATATGATCGCCTCTACCGGCGAACAAGTTTCTGTGGGTCTGCTGGCGATGGCGTTGCAAGCCATCGGCAAGCAAGCAGTATCTTATGCTGGCTGGCAAGTCGCGATTAAAACCGACTCTGCACACACAAAAGCACGCATTGCATCGATTGACGACACCAAGGTGCGCGCTGATCTGGACGCGGGCAAGATTGTCATCATCACCGGTTTCCAGGGTGTTGACGAAAAAGGCGATATTACGACGCTGGGACGCGGCGGCTCTGATACCTCTGCCGTTGCAGTTGCCGCAGCCCTCAAAGCCCAAGAGTGCCTGATTTATACCGACGTCGATGGCGTCTACACCACCGACCCGCGCGTGGTGTCGGATGCCCGCCGTCTGAATACAGTCACGTTTGAAGAAATGTTAGAAATGGCATCGCTCGGTTCTAAAGTGCTGCAAATTCGCTCAGTCGAATTTGCCGGTAACTACCGCATGCCAACCCGTGTTTTGTCTTCATTGACAGACCCATTAATTCCGCTGGAAGAAGAAATGAATTCCGGCACCCTGATTTCGTTTGAGGAAGACACCAACATGGAACAAGCAACCATCACCGGCATCGCGTTTAATCGTGATGAGGCAAAAATTACCGTTTTCGGTGTGCCGGACAAACCAGGCATCGCCTACCAAATCCTGGGTCCGATTGCGGATGCCAATATCGAAGTGGATATGATTATCCAGAACCAATCGGTAGACGGCAAAACTGACTTCACTTTCACCGTGCCGCGTGGCGAATACGCCAAGGCCATGTCGGTATTAGAAGCAAGCGTTAAAGCTCACATCGGCGCAGGCAGCATCATTGGTGACCCAAAAGTGTCTAAAGTGTCCGTCGTCGGTGTCGGTATGCGCAGCCACGTTGGCATTGCTTCGCAAATGTTCCGCACTTTGTCGGAAGAGAGCATCAATATTCAAATGATCTCTACGTCAGAAATCAAGATCTCAGTTTTGATCGACGAGAAATACATGGAATTAGCAGTACGTTCGCTACATAAAGCATTCGGTTTGGAATCTGCGTAAAAAAATAGTCCTTGTTTGGTTCTAGTGGTTGACCAAATGAAAGCTAGCGGCTATTATCTCGGTCTCTATTGTGATTGAGTTAAAGAGTTGCAATAGTGTGGAGGCGTGGCCGAGTGGCCGAAGGCACTTCCCTGCTAAGGAAGCATATGGGCTTAAACCTGTATCGTGAGTTCGAATCTCACCGCCTCCGCCAAAGAATATGTGCCCACTTAACGAGAGTTAAGTGGGCATTTTTCTTTTTGGCTTTCTGGTGTGCCATTCGGTATACCATCTCGTGTTGGAACGCGTTCGACGATTTTTGCAATCAAACTGAGCTTTTGGTTACATCGGCAGTAAATACAAAGAAATAATCTTGAATAAGTGCTGGTAGGACATCATTAAATACTCTGCAGTATTTTCTCTAGAGAATAACTGAAAACATACAAAGGATAGCGCCATGAAAATTCGAAATTACGTAATGGTCGCTATCTTATTTTGCATATTCGGAGGTGTGATATTCGGGATTGCCGGGCAGAAGGCGGAGAGGGGGATTCGTTTGAAAATTGATCCAATTACGAAATTTATGTTCTCACCCGAAATTAATTATTTTTCTACCAAGGCGTATATAAGCACTAATGAAGTGTTGGGGGGGGGGGGCCAAATAGGAAAAGCGGGGAAATTTTATGGTGGGCCCCCAATGGATGGTGTTTGTATGTTTTTTTTTTGTATTTTTTGTTTATTTTTTTTTACCCACGGGTTATTATACCCACTATTGATTGGGGGGCCCCCAAAAAATATTCCCCGGGGGGTAATTTTTGCGGCCGCGCCAACAGTGATGAGCTTCTTACAGTTTTTTGCTTTAAATTTAGATCTTTATTATTAATACTCCTGGTAGGTATATCTAAGCTATCCTTAGATTAATTGGACATTAGGAGGAGTTTTCATAAAAATATTGGGGAGTATATGACTTCTCATGTTGTTTTTATATAAATCACGCATCAGCGTACAGAGTCTTTCTCATTGTAGTCATTCAACATTACAACAAAAAAATCTATGTCAATTCTTGTCCCTATGTCATCTGATGCTTTTACGCGTTATGTCGAAAGCGCCATCATTTCTTATGCACAGCAAAATATAAAATCAGGTCGCTGGCCCGTAGAAACCGCGATGACGCAGTCACGTGTTGAGCACGAAAAGTTGCTGCCTCAGGGATTGCAGACGCCGGACAACTATTTGTTTGAAATCCGTGGCATCAGCGGCAATAGTGACTTCACTGTCGGCACACTTTGGCTGGCAGTGATTGAAAAAGGTGGCGTGCGCAGTGCGTATATTTACAATATCGAAGTAGCTGAGTCGTATCGCCGCCAAGGGCACGCAAAACGGGCGTTTGCTGCGCTGGAGTTATTTGTTCGCTCGTTAGGGTTGTCTGTCATAGGTTTGCATGTATTTGCGTTCAATAGTGGTGCTCAAGCTTTGTATGCCTCGCTTGGTTATGAAGTCACTGGTATTAACATGCAAAAGCAAATACCGTTGACTGATTGAATTGGTGCTGGCCCGCTATTAATCTCTCTTAACCGCGTCGCTAAAGCATCTACTAATAACGAATTCATAGCTATAAAACACCTTCCTCATCACGCACTTCAAATTTTTACATCTCGTTTACACCCCTCCTAGCAGTCTTTACAAAATCTTTAGACCCCTCTGGCTATCCTTCCGGTTGTTAAAACTAACTACGTGGAAACATGATGAGCGATCTTCTGGATATTTTTTATGTCGGCGGCATTTTGATCTTTTTTATATTGGTCGCTTTGTTCGCCAACGTTTGTAACAAGTTGGGAGAAACGAAATGAGTATGTTCACTATTTTAGGCGCAGTCGTAGCTGCTGCCTTGTTGGTGTATTTGGTGATTGCATTGTTGAAAGCAGAGGAACTGTGATGACGACTCAGGCGATTGTCTTATTGCTGACATTTTTAGCAATATTGTTGGTGTTGTCCTATCCGCTAGGAAGTTTCATTGCCAAATTAGCGGGTAATGGTCGTGTTCCCGGTTTTGGCTGGTTGTCTGGCTTGGAAAAAGTCTTGTATCGTGCTGCTGGTGTTAATCCAGAGCAGGGCATGGGTTGGAAAACCTACGCGTTTGCGTTGTTGGTGTTCAACACACTGGGCGCGCTGGCGGTGTACTTGCTGCAACGTGTGCAGCAATGGTTGCCGTTGAATCCACAAGGTTTTGCCAATATCAGTCCTGATTCCGCATTTAATACAGCAGTGAGTTTTGTCAGTAACACCAACTGGCAAGGTTACTCAGGCGAATCTGCTATGAGCTATCTGACTCAGATGCTGGTTTTGGTAGGACAAAACTTCTTTTCCGCCGCGACTGGTATTGCGGTTGTATTTGCGTTGATCCGCGGTTTTTCACATCATTCAGTTAAAGCCATCGGTAACTTCTGGGTCGATATCACTCGCACGACTTTGTACTTGTTATTGCCATTGTCTGTGATCTTCGCTGTGTTCCTGATGGGGCAGGGCGTGATCCAAAACTTTGATGGTTACAAAGATGCGACTTTGCTTGATCCGGTCACTTACAGCCAGCCCAAAGTCGGCGCTGATGGTCAGCCTTTAAAAGATGCACAAGGTGCGCCAGTAATGGAAACCTTGACGACTAAAACCCAAACGATTGCAATGGGTCCAGTAGCGTCGCAAGAATCAATCAAAATGATCGGCACGAATGGTGGCGGCTTCTTCAATGCCAACTCAGCCCATCCTTATGAGAATCCAAACTATCTGACGAACTTTGCACAGATGTTGAGTATTTTCTTGATTCCAGCGGCATTATGTTTTGCTTTTGGTCGCATGGTTGGTGATATTCGCCAAGGCTGGGCGGTACTGGGCGCCATGACAATTTTGTTTGTCGTGATGACGATCGGTGTATTGATGGCAGAGCAGCAAATCCATCCGCTAATGCAAGCCTTGAATGTTGATCAGGTGACGAGTGTGCTGCAATCCGGCGGCAATATGGAAGGTAAAGAAACTCGCTTCGGTATCAGTGCCTCTGCCTTGTTTGCAGCAATTACGACTGCAGCATCTTGCGGTGCTGTAAATGCGATGCATGATTCTTTAATGCCACTCGGTGGTCTGGTACCTATCGTCCTGATGCAGTTTGGTGAAGTAGTGTTTGGCGGTGTTGGTTCTGGTTTGTACGGCATGTTGATTTTCGCAATCCTGGCAGTGTTTATCGCTGGCTTGATGATTGGACGCACACCAGAATATCTGGGCAAAAAAATCCAGTCTTATGAAATGAAAATGACCGCGATCGTGATCTTGGTGACGCCAGCATTGGTATTGGTTGGTACTGCGATTGCAGTGATGGCAGATGCAGGCAAAGCTGGTATTGCCAATCCTGGTGCGCATGGTTTCTCTGAGATGCTGTATGCCTTTACCTCCGCTGCAAATAACAACGGTAGTGCGTTTGCTGGTTTGTCTGCCAACACACCGTTCTACAACATCATGTTGGCGATTGCGATGTGGTTTGGTCGCTTTGCGATGATCGTGCCTATCTTGGCGATCGCTGGTTCTCTGGCAGCTAAAAAACGTTTGGAAGTGAACGCAGGCACCATGCCGACCCATGGCTGGATGTTTATCTCGTTGCTGGTTGGTACGGTGGTGTTGATTAGCGTCTTGAATTATGTTCCGGCATTGGCGCTTGGACCGGTTGTCGAACATCTGCAATTGTTCGCGGCTCATTAAGTTCACTAAGGAAAAAACTCATGTCTAGCGTTAATTCTCAAAATACAAATAAAGCCATAGCTGATCAAGGTGATGCCTCCGCAGATAAACTGCGTAGCGCAAAATCACTCAGCATGATGGATAGCACACTGATGTGGCCAGCAGTTGTCGATGCCTTTAAAAAGCTGAATCCAGCGACGCAATTGCGCAGCCCGGTGATGTTTGTGGTGTATGTCGGCAGTATCTTAACTACGCTGTTGTGGCTGCAAGCCTTGTTTGGTAAAGGTGAAGCCAGTGCTGGTTTTATCCTGGCGATATCAGTCTGGCTGTGGTTCACCGTCTTGTTCGCTAACTTTGCCGAAGCATTGGCGGAAGGTCGCAGCAAAGCGCAAGCCGCGTCGTTACGCGCTTTAAAGCAAACAGTGATTGCCAAGAAACTGGCAGTACCAAAACACGGCACAAGCTGGTTGCCAGCCAATGCCAGCGACTTGCGTAAAGGCGATGTCTTGTTGGTAGAAACTGGTGATGTCATTCCTATCGACGGTGAAGTGATCGAAGGCGTAGCAACCGTGGACGAAAGTGCGATCACAGGTGAATCCGCACCGGTGATCCGTGAATCTGGTGGCGATTTCTCTGCTGTCACCGGTGGTACTCGCGTGTTGTCAGACTGGTTGGTGATGCGTGTTACGTCGAATCCTGGTGAAGCATTTATTGATCGTATGATCGCCATGGTAGAAGGCGCAAAACGCCAAAAAACACCAAACGAAATCGCATTGACGATTTTGTTGGTAGCACTGACGATTATTTTCTTGCTCGTTACCGTCACTCTGTTGCCATACTCTTTATATAGCGTAGAAGCGGCGAAATTGGCAGGTATTGCATCTAGCCCTATCTCTATTACGGTCTTGATCGCCTTGCTGGTATGTCTGATCCCAACCACGATAGGTGGCTTGTTATCCGCCATCGGTGTTGCTGGTATGAGCCGCATGATGCAAGCCAACGTTATCGCGACATCAGGTCGTGCGGTTGAAGCCGCTGGTGACGTTGACGTCTTGATGTTGGATAAGACAGGTACGATCACTTTAGGTAATCGTCAAGCATCTGAGTTTTTCCCTGCGCCAGGTGTAATCCTTGCTCAATTGGGTGATGCAGCACAACTCGCATCATTAGCTGACGAAACACCAGAAGGTCGCAGTATCGTAGTGTTAGCAAAGCAAAAATGTAATTTGCGTGAACGTGAAATGGCGAGCCTGAATGCGCAATTTATCGAATTCACTGCGCAAACTCGTATGAGCGGTGTCGATATCGGTACTCGTGTCATCCGTAAAGGTGCGGCTGATTCAGTGAAGAAGTTTGTTGAGAGCTTAGGCCGTCCTTTCCCAGCCGAAGTCAGCAAAACAGTGGACGATATTTCTCGTCGTGGTAGTACACCACTGGTGGTAGTGGACGATGGCAAAGTCATGGGTGCGATTGAGTTAAAAGATATCGTCAAAGGTGGCATCAAGGAGCGTTTTGCCGAGCTGCGCCGCATGGGTATCAAAACCATCATGATCACAGGTGACAATAAGCTGACTGCAGCTGCGATTGCCGCAGAAGCCGGTGTAGATGACTTTTTGGCAGAAGCAACGCCAGAAGATAAGCTGAAATTGATCCGCAGCTATCAGTCCGAAGGCCGTCTGGTTGCGATGACTGGTGACGGTACCAATGATGCGCCAGCATTGGCACAAGCAGACGTCGCCGTTGCGATGAACTCAGGTACCCAAGCAGCGAAAGAAGCGGGCAACATGGTGGATTTGGATTCTAATCCAACCAAGTTGTTAGAGATCGTAGAAATTGGTAAACAAATGCTGATGACACGCGGTTCTTTAACTACCTTCTCGATTGCGAACGACGTAGCGAAATATTTTGCGATTATCCCTGCCGCTTTCGTCGCCACCTACCCGCAGTTGAAAGCGTTGGACGTGATGCATTTGTCCAGCCCAGCCTCGGCGATTATGTCTGCGGTGATTTTTAATGCGCTGATCATTGTGTTCCTGATCCCGCTGGCACTCAAAGGTGTGAAGTATCGTGCAATCGGTGCAGCGCGTTTGTTACGTCGTAATCTGTTGATCTACGGTCTGGGCGGTATCGTGTTGCCGTTCGCAGGCATCAAGTTGATCGACATGATTCTTGCTCTGTTTAATTTAGTGTAATGAAGGATTGAAAATGAATTCTCTATTTTCCCAATTTCGTCCTGCCGTAGTGTTGTTTGTTGGCTTCAGTCTGATCGTTGGTGTCGCGTATCCCTACGCAATCACCGGCATCGGCAAAGTGGCGTTTAACAAGCAAGCCGAAGGCAGTCTGGTTGAGCGTGACGGTAAGATGATCGGTTCTAGCCTGATCGGTCAGGCATTCAGCTCAAACAAATATTTCTGGAGCCGTCCTTCTGCGACATCGCCGATGCCGAACAATCCAACGGCGTCGAGCGGTTCTAATCTGGGCCCATTTAATCCAGCACAGATGGATGCGGTTAAAGGACGCATTGCGACCTTGCAAGCAGCTGATCCAGAGAATAAACAAAAGATTCCAGTCGATTTAGTGACCGCATCAGCTAGTGGTCTTGATCCAGAAATCAGTATCGCCGCGGCACAGTATCAAGCGACTAGAATTGCTCGTGAGCGTAAAATGACCAATGAGCAAGTCATGGAATTGATCGAGAAATTCTCACAACGCCCGGTGATGGGTGTGTTTGGAGAGCCACGGGTCAACGTATTAGCCTTGAACCTGGCACTGGATCAGAAGTAATCTGTCATTGTAGATTTACGTAAAATCACCCCGGCTGCGTAGCAGCGACTAGTCTTACCGGAGATCGCTGTCGTCGCTACGTCTGGCCGGGACAATTTTGCGCAAGTCCTGTAGTTGAGTATTGATATGCGGGATGCACCATGTGTGTCCCGTCTATTTGAATAAGAGTATTTCTAAAAGTGCTTAATGACGTGATGCTTGCTTAGTTTTTTCTCGATCAGTTGATTAATGAGTTGATTAGTTAATTAGTTACTAGCCGTAAGTGGTATCAAGCATTTTTAGAAGTAATTTGATTATTCTGTCATTAAATATACTGCTACCTGTATTTTTAATCGTCCAGGTAATGTCTGGACAATAAGGGTGATTTTGGCATATACCCCCCTAATTTTTAGTTTAAGTTATTAATCTGACCGTTTGCAAAAGTAGACTCCATAAGCTGAATCCCGAAGCACAAACCAGAAGCTCAAGAACAACCTAGATGGCTAATATTCACGATCAACGTCCCGACCCCGACATCTTGCTCGCACATGTGCAGGCACAAGAGCGTCGTGCTACCCGTGGCAAGTTGCGTATTTATTTCGGCGCATCAGCGGGTGTTGGCAAGACCTATGCAATGTTGAGTGCCGCGCACAAATTGCAGAGTGAAGGTCAGCCAGTATTAATCGGTGTGGTAGAAACCCATGGCCGCCGTGAGACGCTGGCTCTGCTCGATGGTTTAGAAATCCTGCCACCGAAAGCCATTAATTACCGCGACAAGACGCTGACCGAATTTGATCTCGATGCGGCGCTGGAACGCAAACCACCGTTGATTCTGATGGACGAACTGGCGCATTCCAATGCACCGGGTTCGCGTCATCCTAAGAGATGGCAAGACGTAGAAGAATTACTCGATGCAGGGATTGATGTCTATACCACCGTCAATGTTCAACATTTAGATAGTTTGAATGACGTCGTTGGCGGCATCACCGGTATCCGCGTGGCAGAGACGGTACCCGATACCGTATTTGATGAGGCCGATGAAGTCGTGCTGGTTGATGTCCCCGCTGACGAATTGCTGGCACGTTTGCAAAGTGGCCGTGTCTACAAACCGCAGCAGGCAGAGCGCGCCGCAAAAAATTTCTTCCGTAAAGGCAATCTGATTGCACTGCGCGAGCTGGCCTTACGCCGCACCGCTGATCGGGTAGAAGAAGACGTGCAGGCGTACCGGATAGAAAAATCCATCGGCAAAGTCTGGAAAACAGATGCTGCCTTACTCGCCTGTGTAGGTCCGGGTTTTGGTGCTGACCACTTAATACGCAGTGCCGCCAGATTAGCCAGCCAGCTCAGTGCCGAATGGCATGCGGTCTATGTAGAGACGCCGCAATTACAACGCCTATCTGCGGCGCAACGCGAACGGATTTTAAAAAGTTTAAAGCTAGCGCAAGACCTTGGTGCCAAGACGGCGGTACTGACAGGCCAAGATGTGGCAACGGCGGTAGTCGATTATGCGCATAGTTTGAATTTTTCTAAAATTGTGGTGGGGCGTCGCGGCACCTCTTGGTCGCAAACCTCGATTCATAAACGCATTGCTAGTTTAGCTCCTGATCTGGATTTGATCGAAATTGGTCGTGCCGCATCGCATGATGAAAACGCCGAACGCGCCGAAAAAGAAGAACGCGTCGAGCAGTTCAACGCCGCCGGTAGCGATTGGGACAGGGCAGAAGATCCAGTCAGATCAGCTCGCGGATTTCGTAAGCAGTTACGGTATTTATATGCGCTGCTAGCGATCACCGGTACGTCAGTTTTATGTACGCCATTATTAGACCATTTGCATCTGGTCAATATCGCCATGCTGTTTATGCTGGCGGTGGTCTTGGTCGCATTGCGCTTGGGACGTGGTCCTTCTGTACTAGCGACAGTGATCGGGGTAGCGACCTTTGATTTCTTTTTTGTTCCGCCGCGATTTACGTTTGCCGTTAGCGATTTACAGTACTTAATTACCTTTTGTGTGATGCTGGCAGTAGGACTAATAACGGGACATCTGACTGCGGGATTGCGTTATCAAGCCAGAGTCTCAGCCCATCGCGAGTCGCGTGCCAGGGCACTGTATGAGTTCGCACGCGACCTGTCCGGTGTTCTGCAATCTGAGCAAATTTCTGAAAGCACTCAGGCGATTATTCAACGTGCTTTCCGTGCGACAGCGACTTTATTATTGCCGGATGATGCAGGCAAATTACAAGCGCCGCAAACGCCGGTAGAAGGTCTTGATTTAGGTATTGCGCAATGGGCATTTGATAAAGTTGAGGCAGCAGGCATGGGCACAGATACTTTGCCCGCCAGTAGCTTTTTCTATTTGCCCCTGGTTGCGCCTATGCGTACCAGAGGCTTGCTGGTCATACAGCCTGACAACCGGCGCTGGATTTTGATTCCAGAGCAACGTCAACAGTTAGATACCTTTGCTGCATTGGCCGCGATTGCGCTGGAGCGAGTGCATTACATCGAGGTCGCACAGGATGCACTGATCCATATGGAGTCAGAGCGTCTGCGCAATTCTCTATTGGCGGCCTTATCACATGATTTGCGCACACCGTTAACTTCGTTGGTCGGCATTTCAGAATCACTGACGATGTCGAAGCCCACTCTGTCTGATGCCCAACAACAAATGGCGCAAGTGTTGCATGACGAAGCAATACGGATGAGCGCACTGGTATCCAATTTGCTGGATATGGCAAGAATCCAAAGTGGCGAAGTGAAATTGAATTTGCAATGGCAACCGCTGGAAGAGGTGGTTGGTAGTTCTCTGCGTGCCAGCACTGCGGCATTGGCGCAATATCAGGTACAAACAAAGTTACCGCGTGATTTGCCTTTGTTACATTTTGATGCCGTACTGATTGAGCGGGTTTTGTGTAATTTATTAGAGAACGCCGCCAAATATTCTCCACCACAATCACTCATTGTGATCCGCGCCGAAGTAGATGCCCATAACAGCGTGGTCAGAGTGATGGTGGATGATAACGGCCCTGGTTTACCAATAGGGCGCGAAGAAGCGATTTTTGAAAAGTTTACTCGTGGCGAACGTGAGTCCGCCACCCCCGGAGTTGGTCTTGGCCTCGCAATTTGCCGCGCCATTATTGAAGCGCATAACGGGCGCATCGCGGCAGCGCATTCGCAAGAAGGTGGGGCATGTATCTGCTTCACTCTCCCGCTAGGAACGCCGCCCATGTTGCCCGAGCCAGAATTGCTGGTCTAGCTAGTTTAAATACTGGCTGTATAGGATGAGCTAAAACTGATTAAAACGACGTGAACAATTTGCGTTAAAAATACAAGTTAGAAAAATTATGATGACAGAAACCACTCCCACTGCCTTATTGGT
Organism: Undibacterium sp. GrIS 1.8; assembly: GCF_040544445.1. Taxonomy (NCBI): domain Bacteria; kingdom Pseudomonadati; phylum Pseudomonadota; class Betaproteobacteria; order Burkholderiales; family Oxalobacteraceae; genus Undibacterium; species Undibacterium sp. GrIS 1.8. Next base: position 178,380 of record NZ_JBEONQ010000003.1, read on the forward strand.
CGAGGATGAGCCTCAAATACGTCGCTTTGTACGCAGCGCCTTGGAAGAAGAGGGCTGGCAAGTAGAAGAGGCTGGCAGCTTACAACGCGGCTTAATTGATGCTGGAACCCGTCAGCCCGATTTAATTATATTAGATCTTGGCTTGCCAGACGGCGATGGTGTCGATTTTTTAAAAGACTTGCGCAAATGGTCCACTGTACCTGTGATCGTCTTATCCGCGCGCGTGAACGAGGCCGATAAAATCAAGGCGCTGGATGCTGGTGCAGATGATTTTTTAAGTAAGCCATTTGGTGTCGGTGAGTTGCTGGCGCGTGTGCGCGCCACTTTGCGCAGACAGCGCCAGCCTGGTGCTAATACAGATGGGGTTGTGCAATTTGGTGACATCCGGGTGGATCAGCAAGCGCGTATGGTCACCAAAGACGGCACGATGGTACATCTGACACCGACGGAATACCGTCTGCTCAGCGCGTTGGTGACGAATGCCGGACGGGTGGTAACTAATCCGCAATTGCTGCGTGAAGTATGGGGGCCGTCGCACTCAGAACATGGGCATTATCTGCGTATTTACATGGGACATTTACGGCAAAAACTGGAAGATGACCCTACCCAGCCACGCTTCTTCTTGACGGAGACCGCAATCGGCTATCGGTTACTGATACCGAGCTAAAAGCACTCTGAATTTTTTTGCCGTCTTGCCTATATTCGTCAGTATATTAATTTGGTTAGCGACGCGCGCGGTTTTATTGCTGCTGAACAAGGCCTGTCCTAAATACTGCTTGCTTCAAAAATGCACGCTTCTCTTTTTTGTGCCCGTTCTATTTTTTGATTTTAGAGAGCCTAGGTATAAGTATTACTAATTGATCCATTGATTTTTGAATAAATTAGCACTGATGACCGGGTGTAAAAAGCTGAGCAAACATTTTTTCAGAAAGTCTGCTATGCCAGCACATCAGGTAGTTACTTATCTTATTTTTGAGACGGTAAGAACTTTACTTGGCCGTTAGGATCTTGACGATATGCGCGAATTTCCCTTTGTCGCAATTCTCGGGGACTACGTCGACTTCATCATCCAATTTTAAACTCATATACTCTGGCACCTCAGCGATGGTACTCAATCCACGACGTGCGTGCTTGTAATGAATTTTGGCAAAATGCTTATTTTCGCGCTCAGAGTCCGAGAGTTTTTCCAGGCACTCAGGTAAATCTTTACGGTCTGATTTGGCATCGTAGAGATGTGTTACCCAGCCATGCTTAAAATTGTCTTTCGTCGCTTGCTCCATATCAGTTTCTTGACTAAATGCATTTGGCGCACAGATTACAAGCACAGTACAGATACTAAGCGCGCTAATCATCAATCTTGGCATTGTGATTTCTTTCTTGGACATCGTATTCTCCTAAGTCGATAAATTGACCTTTAAGTCACTCATTTCGTCAGAGTTTCGCTAATAAAATCCATATACTCCCTATAAGTGGATCAAAAAAATCTAAATTGACTAGGGAATATATGGACGATTGAAATATACGTATAGGGAGTATTTTATTTATTTAAATTTGGTTTGTATTTCTCAAACTCACTATTTACTCTTCTTCCTTTACTTTATCCTTAAATAAGCTGTAGCTCAACGGCAGTAACAGCAGGGTAAAAAAAGTTGCTGAGACAATGCCGCCAACAATCACTACTGCAAACGGACGTTGGGTTTCTGAGCCGA